>DIXG01000019.1:40786-46690 GCA_002436005.1 Anaerolineaceae bacterium UBA6086
CCGCGCAGCATTTCCTGTTCGGCAATGTCCAGGTTGCCAAAGCCCTTCTGGCAACGGGTTGTGTCTAAGACAAGGGGACAAAATTGTGTAAAGAAACTTGGGTTCCAGAGCAGCACGGTGTCTGCGCCCAGGTCACTTAAATGACCGAGTCCGGCTTCGGTGTAGGTTGCTGAAAAACCCGGCCAGAATTGGCTCTCTCGGCTGAAAATGTTCTTCAGAAGCTGAGAGGGGACACCGGTGTCAATTGATATCCTGATGATTTCGCTGTCGAACTGGTTTTGCCATTCGTTGATCAGCGGCCGGGCGGCTTCCAATCCACATTGATTGGCATATCCAGATGGCTCAAGCCCACCGTCTGCGCATCCCGTGGCATCCGCTTGTCCTTCCCGGATCAATGTACCGGCAAGGTAGTAATAAGGTTCATCGGAGACCAGTGCGTCGGGGTGATTGGGGGAGGAAAGCCACAGTGGTGGACCGCCAACTGGCGGAAAGGCTGACCAGATTTGAGAGCAAGTGGATTGAATTTCACCCAGGTATTGCGAACTCAGGATATCCACATACCACTGGGGTTGGTCATCTGCCTCCCCATCTGGAGGGCCAAAGTCACCCCATGGAATTACTCGCACCTGGGCAGTGTAGGCTTCAGTTGAATCGCCAAAGCTTGAATCTGCCCAAAAAGTGACCAGGCTGCCGTTTTGGCCGGTGGCTGGGATGGGAACGGTGCACTGGTTGCCCTGGCAGCTGAATGGTTCTGCGCCAACGTAACCTTGAATATTGATAATTGATTCATTGGGCAGCGGTTCAATCCCAATGAAATGCAGTTCTGGAACAGTCGTGCATTTGTTTTCCGGGGGAGTCAGTATACAGCCAGCAATTTCGATAAACACTTCTGGGGGTAGAAGATCAACTTCAATCTGGCGTTCACCGGGGGTAACACTTGCCAAATGAAGGTAGAAACCCGGGCATTGTTCAGCCCTCGTGATCTGGTCTGAAAAAGAGCAGGCAGGGGTCTTCAGCCAGTCATTCATCACCTGGGTGCCGCAATAATACTCAACCTCACTTGCTTCAGGCAACCCCTCGTGTTCTACAAAAACCTGGCAAATCAATTGAGAATCGCTCCATGTGAGCAGCCACCACTCATAGGTGGTGTAGGATACAGTGATAACAGCTGTGCGTTCGGGGATGTCAGAAGGCAATCCATAGGCTTTGGCGCGGTCCGTTTGAGAAAAAAGTAAACTGGCAATAACGCAACCCAAAATGATCACGGTGGATGCGATATACCAATTGTGCCTGAGCTTTAATCTCAACATTATCCCTTTCTTTAGGGGTAACCCTCTGGCGGTATCGTTGGGGTTGGACTTGGCGTTTGTGTCACTGGCACAGGTGTTGCTGTGGCTCTGGGCGATAGCGTTGACTCGTAGGCAGCTGTCAACTGCGCTTCCAGTGTTTGCACCTGGTTGGTGAGCGGTTCTGGGGTCATGAGATGATCAATTGCCGCTTGAATCACTGTTCTAACGCCTGTCTGTTCTGGTAAGAATACCTGTGCCTGACTTTGATCCGGTATTTCCCACAAACGAATTTCATTCCATCCAATCATATAATAACCGATTCGGTCCACATCTGCCAGTCTTAATGCCAGGGGAACATAGCTTAATAATTCCGTAAGTGAAATATCCGTTTTGACCCAACCCTGGTAACTGGCATACAGGACAGGCAGCTGCGCCAGATTACCGTTTTGGGCAAATTGCTTGAAGATGATCTGCATCAATTGCTGCTGGCGTCCCATGCGATCAATTTCATCCATGTCCTGGCGATAGGATGCATAGCAAAGTGCCAGGGCGCCATCCATTGGCACAGTCCCAACGGGGATTCCGCCGCAAGCATCATGGATGGGTTCAAATACAGTCACCTCAATTCCGTTGATGTCGTCCACCAGCCATTGGAAATCACCCGGATGTGCAAGCACAAATCTGCTGGGCAGGACGCCAAAGTTATAAGCCAGGGTGGTTCGCAGGGTTTCAACCCCGCCGAGTGCATAGGCAATGTTGAGCCGCTGCATCGTGTAGCCTGGGATGTAAACGTACAGGTCACCCGGGATGGACACCAGGCTTGCCTTTGAAAAGCGTGGATGAATGAATAGCAAATGGATTGCCACAGTCCTGCCGATGAAGGGAGGTTCAGTATCTGAACCCAGCAGCACCCACACAAGGACTTCATCAGAAATATCCAGGTCTTTCATGGGCGGCGGTACCTCAGTGGCAGATCGTATGCTTGGTGGGGGAAAATCCTCCCAGATATTCGGAAAGGTTACCTGAGGTGTTGCTGATGGTGTTGTCTCAGGCAGCGTTGTTCGAACCCCTTCTGGCGTTCCTGTGGGCTGTGTTGTTGGCGTTAGTGAAATATTGGGGTGGGTATTTTCAGGCGTAGAGGATGATGGTAGATCCTGGCACCCTTGCAGTCCCCAACCTGTTAATAAAACTAACAGTAAAATCAACAAACCCAGTTTAAAATTTGGATTCTTTCTTTGCACATCATTCATATGATCCCAGAACTTGATTATAGCATGAATCGATCTGATTCACTGCGAAATTAAATTTAGAATGAATAAAAATCTATCTTGAACACATACTAAATTTGATCAGGCTGAATTAATGGGCTGTGGATGGCACACAGCATCCTTCATTGGCATTTGAAAGCACAGGAGGGGTCAATCATCACGATCCTCAAAAGGTCCGTCTTCCGTTGGCTGTCATGAGGTGATTTCTAAATCCAATTTTTCTGATTTATAATTAAATAAATTCCAGGATGTAAAAAATTGAAAGGCGGAACGATGAAAAAAATCAATACCAAATTAATGTTACCGATTGTGGGCGGCATTTTATTGATCGCAACAGGGGTGATCTTCTTGTTAAACAATTTGGGGGTGTTTCAAATTCGCTGGGAGATATTGATTGGTCCTTTGTTTGCGCTGGGTGGGCTGGTTTTCCTGCTTGTCTTCATCATCAACACCAATGATTGGTGGGCATTGATCCCTGGTTTTGTTTTGATCGGGATTGGCACGATCATTTTCATGGGTCAGAGTTTTTCACCTGTGCTGGATCGTGTGGGTGGCACCATATTTCTTACATTTTTAGGCTTACCGTTCTTATTGATCTTTTTCACACATCCTGAGGATTGGTGGGCTTTGATCCCCGGTGGAGTCCTGCTCACTATAGCAGCGGTTAATCTGGTTTCCCTTCTATCAAAGTGGTCCGGTGCCATCTTCTTTTTTGGACTGGCGATCACTTTTGGGCTCATTTACGTTTTGCCAAAGCCTGCAGGCAGGCTGAAATGGGCACTTTATCCGGCAGGTATTTTGTTTGTCGTTGGCATTCTGGAGCTATTTGACCTGGCTAATGTGATGAGGTATGTCCTTCCGCTGGCTCTGCTGGTCGGCGGCGGGTATGTGCTTTATCGAGCACTGCGCCGATAACTGAAACAGGTGATAAGCAAATTACTCCGCAGTCCCTTTGGATACAGGGCGGTTAAGTATGGCAGGTTAATGTTTAGATGGATTGCATAAAATTGGATTGTCGTGACAGAATCTCTTTGATCCCTTTTTCTGCAAGAGCAAGCATCTGATCAAGTGCATCCCGCGAAAAGGGTTCGTTTTCTGCAGTGCCCTGCACTTCGATGAACTGCCCGTCTGCGGTCATCACCACGTTGAGGTCCACCTCTGCCTGGTTGTCTTCAGCATAATTGAGGTCCAGAACGGGCTGGTTTTTTACAATGCCCACGCTCACTGCCGCGATTGGAATTTTCAGCGCATCAGGCGCAAGTGTGCCAGCCTTGATCAAAGGGTGGAGGGCGAGCCACAGCGCCAGAAAGCCCCCGGTGACGGAAGCGACCCGTGTGCCCCCATCTGCCTGGATGACGTCACAATCGAGCAGGAGCGTTCTTTCGCCGATTTTTTCCAGGTCCACCGCCATGCGCAAAGATCGGCCTATCAGACGGCGAATTTCTTGGGTGCGGCCTTTGAGCCCCTGGGTCTCCCGGGGCGTGCGCGTGTGCGTGCTGCGCGGCAGGAGGGCGTATTCTGCGGTCATCCATCCCTGGCCTCTGCCTGCCAGCCAGGAAGGCACTCCATCCTGAATGGTGAGGTTGCACAGCACGCGCGTGTTTCCCCAATTGACCATCACCGAGCCCTCGGGGTAGGCAACATAATGAGGTTCAAAGCTAATCAGACGCAGTTCATCAAATTTACGTCCATCTGGACGGGAGAAGTCAGATTGTGTCATAGCCTTATTATAACCACGAAAGTGAATTCTTTTGGTTGCCGGGAAATTGGTTTCCTGCTGTATTAATTACCGCACGTTCTTGATCTTATTATCAGTAATCATGTGGCATAAATATAATTACACCAAGGAATTTTTAGCCGATTTAACACAAAGCCCTTGAAATGCCGTTTGAAGTTTTACTTCACATACTCCTGGATGGCTTCGATCAGGTCTTTTTGGCTTGGAATCAGCGAAGAAAATCGCAAATCGCCGTTGATCAGGATGCAGGGCAGGTTTTTGATACCCATTTTCATCATGCGGGCGATATTTTCCGGTTTGGTGTTCTTATATTCCACCATTTCCACCCTGTCGCCCAACGTGTCTGATGCCCGCTTGGCTGCATCTTTCATGTAACCGCAGGCTGCGCAGGTGGCCGAATCGATGGTAAATACTTCCATCAGCGGCACTGCCCGGCTGGCATAATCTGGAAGTTGGATGCTATCCAGATCAATGGTTGATGCTTCGTAATGCGAGAGGATCAGGCGCGTGTTTTTCGGGTCACGTATGGCTTCAACCACCGCAATCACATTTTCAACCGGGGTGTCATAAGGCATATCGCAACCGGGAGAAAGGATCAGGTTCTGATGGTCTTCGAGGCTGTCCAAGAGGTCGATCACATATTTCATATTATCCTGCTGATTGCCCAGCAGCATGCGCGTGGTGAGGGGGATGTTGCCTTCAAGGACAATCTGGTAGCGGTCGGTGATGGGCTTTGCCGCTGGCATGTCGATGTTTTCGTCCACAGCGATGCTGTCTGGCCCGGTTTGGCACATGACTTCGATATTCTTGGTGGCATCGCCACACACAAAGAAAGATGAGAACGCACCCTTTTGGCGGATGAAATCAAAGGTTGATTTGAAGGGTTCTGAAAGGAAGGAGTTGAAGGTCTTGGGTGAAACCTGGGAGGTCACAGGGTCCACCACAGCGATCACATCCATGCCTGCTTCAATGTAGAGTGAAGCCATTCGCTGTGCGACAAGGGCACTGTAGGCCATTAAGCGCTGAACATAATCGGGGTCATCCATCGTATCGAGGAAGATATCCGTGCCGCGCAGATGTGATGCAAGGGTGAAGGGCCCTGTGATCAAGCCATAAAGCGCGGTATGCTGACCGACCTCAGCCTTCATTTTGCGCATTACATCCAGGATCATGGGCAGGCGTCCTTCGTGCGGTTCGGGCAGGTGATCGGGGATGGTTGATTGTCCAGCGAGGGGGTGGCTTGCTACGGAGGGCGGTGCATCCTCTGCCCAGGCGAGTTCGCATCCCAGGATTTCTGCTTCCACCTGGAGGTCGAAAAGCACCGGCTGGCCATCGGGATCATACAGTCGGTTTACCTCCAGCAGGGATTCGAGCAGTTGCTCGCCATTCATCAATACATCGCGGGCAGTGTACCCTTTTAATTTGCCGGCATGTACACCTGCGAACGGGACCCAGGGGATGCCCTTGGTTTTCTTATGCTGCAGGGTGTCGAGTAAACGTGTTTTTCCTTGAGAAGATTTCATGATTCGCCCTTTGTGATCCTGGTTAGCTATTGACCTAAAGATTATACACAATCCTGACAACGTTGTCAAAAGGGAGATGGCTGTGT
>DIXG01000077.1:0-29897 GCA_002436005.1 Anaerolineaceae bacterium UBA6086
TCCAGCTGCAGCGCCATCACAGCTTCGGCTTCAGCCTGATTCAATAAATCTCGTGAGGTCTCTTCATCCACCAGCAGCGGATTGGAGTTCCAGTTCAAAACAAACGACCTGACAGCAAGAACATCACTGCTGGTGGGAGCAAGCTCCTTTGCCCGGTCTATTGATTCCAGCGCTTCCTGTAACCGCTGGGAGCGGTCAGCGTCTGTCGTCAACAATGCTGATGAGTAGGTTTGGATACGCGCCAATTGGGTAAACAGAGTCGGATCGTCCGGGTCCAGCTCTGTGGCACGCTCGAACGCATCGATCGCAGCCTGCAGGTTGCCAGCCGCAAAATGGGTCTCCCCTTCCACGACAAATGAATCAGTGGTGCGGGTTGGTGTAGGTGTGGGCATAAATAAGGGCTCCACATCTCCACGGGCAATTCCAGTCAGAATGGTGAGGAAAAACACAATCAGAACAAGCAAAACCATCACGCGATAAGGATTTGCGCTTTTCCGTTGAGTCTTGAATGTAGGTTCTTTTCCATGTAAGTACATAATTTCTCATGACCTAACCCAAAGGGTTAATCTTCAGGTGCCTCTTCTGTTGGCGTCGCCAATGACTCCTCAGCTTCAGGGGTTTCCTGTGTTGGATTGTCAAAAGCTTCCTGGCAAATTTCAATAATCGTGGTGGCATTGAACAGAGCGGTCTCATCATCGGGTACCGTTTGCTGCATTGCTTGCGCAACCTGCACAGCCTCACTGCAGCGATTAACCCGGGCTAATGCCAGCCCATACCGGCTGTAAAACTCCATGACAGACATGGAATAACTGAGAGGAAGCCCCTCCACAACCACACCCTCTTCCGTCATGCCGCCGCGTACTGCCAGCTCAAGGTATTCAATCGCCCGGTTGTATTGCAGATCCCGGTAATACATCGACCCTAAATTGCCGTGCATATAGGGATCTGATGGCGCATCTTTTACAGCTTGTTCAGCGTACTGCACAGCCTTGGCAAACTCACCAATACGCGCGTACACCCGGGAGATATACCAGTTTGGCTCGGAGTCAGAGGGATTGAGAGAATAGGCTTTGGTAAATTCAAAAACTGCCTGGTCATATTCCTCTACAGCCAGGTAATTGCGTCCCAAAGCCATGTGCAGGTCAGCGATCGTATCGTTTATTTCCACGGCAGCTTTCAGCTGAGTGATCGCATCCTCATAGTTGCTCGTAATTTCAAGCACATAGCCACGTGCCCAGCGCGCTTCCAGCAGCTGAGGGTCCAGGCTTAATGCCAGTCGAGATTCCTCAATCGCCTGGTCAACTGTCCCTATTTCCCCCACATTATTCGCCACCTTCAACGCCAGGATATAAGCATACACCGCATGGGTAAAAGCGTTGCTGGGGTCAAGCTCCAGCGCCGCTTTAATATCCGCTTCAGCCTCCAGGTACTCTCCCAATAAGCCCTTTGCCCAGGCAAGCAGCGAAAACGCGTACGGCTGATTCTTTTCCAGCAACAAAGCATTTTCTGCATTCACCCTGGCAGCTTCATACTCTCCACTATAGATTTGTAATTTTGCCAGGTTCTGATAATTAGATAGATCCAGGGGGTCTGCCTTGATGGCTGCTTCATATGCCTGCTTTGCCAGCCCGATTCTGCCCTCAGCCAGATAGGCACTTGCCTCCTCAGCAAAAGATTGGGGGCTGCGTGTCGAGGTCGGCGTTGGCACAAACGGCGGCGGCACAGATGGGATGACATAAATATTGACATAAATCATAAAGCCAATTGCCAGCACCAAAAATGCGATCAACCAGGGGTTGGATCGCCGACGACGCTTATTCATTGACCACTTACTGCCTCGCAAATACATACTAAAATGATAGCACCCACAATTTATGTACGTCAAGCAAGTCGATTCTTAGCGTTTTCTCATAATCCAGATTTTTGAGAGTCATTTTATACATATTTTAACATAACCCAAAACTGAGACCCAGGCAGGATCTCAGTTTTGGGTTATTAAACTTTTGAACACAATCACTGCTTCATTAACTACCCGACCTCATTGCTGCTATGACAGATGATTGTTGCTCAGGGCGCAGGCATCACCCAATCGCAGCACTGATTCCGCTTAGAAAGATCACTGTAACACCCAAAACGCTATTGAGCATCAGCAACCCAGCAGAGAGCTTCTTTTTGGAGGGTGAAAAAGTATCGAACTGACCGCCAAGGACAAAACCCCTGACCACTGCCACAATCACCATCACGAAGATGAGTAAATGTTTGACAGAAATTAAAATTCCATAGGGGGTTGTAAACTGGAACATTCCAGTAAATCCAGCAGCCTGCCGACCCAGCAGAATTCCTGTGATCCACAAACCGATGATGCTGACCAGTGCAACAATGCGCAGGCGCCGCTGATACCTTTCGTTCAAAGCGCCTAAAGCTGCGGGCATCGGCTTCACGCCGCTCTTCCGAATCGCGGGCATCAATGAAATTGCCGTTGTTAGAATACCGCCGATCCATAATGCAGTGAAAAGATCATGCAGTGACTTAATTACGCCAAAAACAACAAGATTCTCCATACAAGCCTCCAGGTGATCCAATTATCCAAATATCTTCTGTCAAGATACCCACCTGCATAAGAAATGTCTTCGACTTTTGTCGAAAACAACCTCACCCATCACCCCCTGGCGATTTTCTCAAGCCGCTCCTGGTCAATCACCTTAATTTGATCTCGACCAAGATCAATGATCCCTTGCCGGACAAATTTCTGCAGCTGTCGATTGACCACATCCAGCACAGTGCCCAGCTGGTTGGCAATTTCCGTCTGGGTTTTCCACGCCTGTCTCTCCATCACCCCTCGATCGGCTTCTTCCAAAAGAAAGCGTGCCAGCCGAACTTCAACGGGATACAAGGACAGGTTTTCAATGTGATTCAGCAGGTGCCCCATTCGTTTCGCCAATTCGCGGATGACCACTCGTGAAAAGGATTGGGATTGTGAAAGCCATTTTTCGACATCAGAACGGGAAATGCTGAAGACCATTCCTGCTTCCATCGCGATAACAGTGACTGCACTGGGGTCATTTGAAAAAACAGATAGTTCGTTAAGCACTTCCCCCGCTCCAATAAAACGCAGAGTTTGCTGTCGCCCTTCCCGCGAAACTTTTTCTGCCTTAAACCATCCCTCAAGCACAAAATACAGCGGATCTGATGCGCCGCCTTCAATGATCAGCACCTCGTTTGCGCTCAATGATCTAAAACTTAGGCGCGCTCTAATTTGCTCCAGCTCATCATCGGAAAAAGCCTGTAGAAGCGAAAACTGTCGTAAAGCTGCGATCGTCAGGTCCATTTAATGTCCTTGATAGCAATGCAGCGGGAAAATCACTTTCAAGAGGATTGGTTTGCTATTTTGCTGGAAGCAAGTGGGCAGCACCCTGATCCAAAAGGAAGATCATCTCACCATCGTCTGGCATAATCAGCTGGATGGGTCTCTCTGCTGGCGCATAGGAACCCGTCAGCACTTTTGAGACCGTTTCGGCTTTGTCCTCACCCTTCACCATCACCAGGATGTTTCGGGCAGCGTTGATGGCGTTCCTGGTCAGGGTCAGGCGCCAGGACTTCTGCTCGGGGATTTCATTGGCGATGAACCAGCGAAAGGTTTCGTTCAACCCGGCGCTGTGCGGGAACAACGAGGCGGTGTGTCCGTCAGCGCCCATTCCCAACAAGACCAGGTCAAACCTCGGCCATTCGCCCGGGAAAAAGAAT
Source organism: Anaerolineaceae bacterium UBA6086 (assembly GCA_002436005.1). Taxonomy (GTDB): domain Bacteria; phylum Chloroflexota; class Anaerolineae; order Anaerolineales; family Anaerolineaceae; genus Brevifilum. The sequence goes on from DIXG01000077.1 coordinate 3,745, forward strand.
CGTAAGTGTTCCTCATAGGCAAACGCTGCCAGGCGCACATCCATTTCCGTTGGCACACGATGAATGTGTTCTGGCTCGACGGGCACATGGCTCAGCAGGGCTTCCTGCACCATTCGGTAATTGGAATCAGGGTGGTTTGCGGGAACGTGTCTTTCGTCGCCCCAGAAAAGATGGGCGACTTTCCAGGCAGCATCGTCGATCAACTTAGAAGATGCCAGCCTTTGATAAAGCGGCTTGGGTGTGCTGCCGCCAGAAAGCGCCGCTGAAAAGATACCCCGCTCTTGAATTGACTGGCTGACTACACGCGCAAAGATTGCCTCTGCCTGCGCAATAAAGACTCTTTCATCTGGGGCAATCATCAGTTCTGGTGTAAACATCCATCGTCTCCTCGGTTTTGAAGATACCTGCAAATTTTTTGATCCCCAAACATTCTTAAAAACTATCCCCGCTAAAACTTACTGCGGGGATAGAGTACATCGGCTTTACTCCATTGCCTTCTTCAACGCCAGGAATTGCTTTTTCTGCTCATCTGTCAGATTTTTTGGTACCTGGACCTGCACAGTTACGAAAAGATTACCGCGTTTTTGGGGATCACCCAATTTTGGCATACCCAGACCGTTCAATCGGAAGGTCTTGCCAGAGTCCGTTCCCGGCGGAATTGTGAGGGTAACCTCTTTGTCGATTGCTGCAACACGCACTTCGCCGCCAAGCAAAGCGGTGAAAAAGCTGATCGGCAGGTCTATCCGAAGATCATCCCCATCCCTTTTGAATTTTGGATGGGCTGCCACATCCACCTTCAGATAAAGATCGCCTGCACCTCGGCTGCCGCCTGCGCCGCGGGTTACACCAGCGCCCTGTCCGCTCAAGCGCACTTTGGAGCCAGTCCTGACACCTGGCGGAATCTTTGCTTCAATTCTGCGTCCATCCTCAAAAGTCAACAAACGGGAAGTGCCATGAAACGCCTCCTCCAACGAAATTTGGACTTTGTGTTCAATATCCTGACCGCGCTGACCCGCTTGATAATCACCAAAGGGATTCGTGCGCCGTGCAGAGCGAGCCCCCCCCATGCCCCCAAAGAGCGTCTCAAAAAAGTCTGAAAAACCGCCCAACCCACCGCCAAACATCTGCTCAAATTCTTCCTGCGAAACGGTGCGGTATTGCCCGCCTCCTGGCTGCCGCTGGGTTGTCCATTGCGACCAATCGAAATCTTCCGATCGACCGCCCCTTTGCTGATACTGCTGCCATTGCGAGCCAAAACGATCATATTTCTGGCGCTTGTCCTCATCCGATAGCACCTGGTATGCCTCGTTGATATCTTTAAATTTTTCCTCAGCATTGGGATCGTCCGGGTTGACATCGGGATGATACTTTCTCGCAAGCTTGCGGTAAGCTTTTTTAATTTCAGCCTGGTTTGCGGTTTTCCCCACGCCTAATGTCTGGTAATAATCTTTGTATTCCATAATCATTCCTGTAAAAAATCTACTAACGTGTATATCCTATGCTATGAGTGTTTAATTCTCATTAGAACAGGTAGATATCAAGCCCTTTCTTTCATTTTTACCATACAAAAAGAGGCATGGATCATTTCCACAGCCTCTATCACATCAAGGGAAAAACATTAAAAGATTTAAAGAAGTTCAAGCCTGTTCAGCATCAAAATCGCCGCGATACTCCTGCGGTAAGAGTGCGGCAATATTCCGCATGATGGTATTCCCAGTCTCACGAATTTCCTCACGTGTAGGACGATCCGGGTTCTCCGTTTTGAAAGGTCCAAAAACTTTTCCAATTTTAGTAAATACCTTCAAACGGCGTCTTTCTTCTTTGAGGGTGCCAAACAATTTCCAGTTATTTTCAGAAACCGTTCCCATCGGGAGGATCGGCACACCCATGCGCAGGGCTACAAAGGCAGCGCCAGGAAGCGCGGGTCGCAGTGGGCCAATTTCAGTGTGTCCCTCCGGGTAAATCACCAAAACACCATCCTGCGCCAACACAGCTTCGGAAGCCTTCAGCGCTTCAAAGTTTGCCGTGCCCTGTTCAATTTTTAACGTTTCCCATGCTCTTGGGAAAATTCGTATAAACGGGGGGGCATTTGGCATTTCAAAATCACCAATAAATTCCAGAGGAAAACGTGTGGTATGGATCGGCGTCACGGTATCGAGAAAGCTGAAATGATTGCCAACAATTAAGAGCGGACCTTTTTCCGGGATATTTTCCTTGCCTGTAATCTCCCACCTGGTTAGCAAGCCACCTGCCACCCCTATGCCAAAGCGCAACAGACCACGAATGAATCTCCGCCGCGGCCAGGGATATTTCTTTATATACATTTGAATCGTTTCAGTTCCTGTCATCAATCAACCTCTTCGTGTAATCCCTTGCGACCAACCATTTAGGTTTACCCCAAATTAACAAGCACGTAAATTATAACCAAAAAGGGCAAGAAAGTTACGCTGATGGGATAGTAGATCAGCAATCATGGAATGCCCGGATGGCTAAATCGTACACGCAAGCACTTTCACGCCGATGGTCGGTCGCGTTTTAACAAACTGTCAACAATCTCAGGTGTGGCTGTTAGCACCAGATCCGCGCCCGCCCGGATGAGCTCAGATTTCTGACCAAATCCACACAGCACAGCCGCAGTCTGCGCCCCGGCTGCCTTCCCTGCGCGCACATCCACCACCGTGTCGCCTATCATCAAGCATGCCTCCGCCGGCACTCCCAGCACCTCTGCCGCATAAAGTAGAGGGTCTGGATACGGCTTGGTAAATTTGCAGGTTTGCGAAGTGACAACCATCGTAAAAAATGGTAGCAAGTCAAAGTACTCAAGAAAGTGCCGGGTGGTGAGGGCGTCTCTGGCGCTGACCACTGCCATGGGATAGTGCTCAGCAAGGGTTTCAAGCATCTCCCTCACGCCAGAAATCATCTTGTAGTGAGAATCGTCAGCAGTTTTTTTCTTCCGGCGATGCGCCATCCAGTTATACAGCCTGGCAAACATGGCATCCAACCCAACGCGATCCGCCAGCATATACAGGAAGTTCGCAGGTGTTTCAACTGCCATCACCAACCAGCGAGCAAAGTGTTTGGGGTTTTTATTTCTGAACAGCCAGCAGATGGGCGCTAAAACCTTGCAAACCCTGTCCACCATGTGGTCATCGCTGTCGCTCAATGTGCCATCAATGTCAAACAGCAGCCCCCGGATCAGGGTTGAATCAATGAATCCAATCCGGACCTTTTCTTGCTTCTTCATTGCAATTCACTCAAAATGGTCAAAACCATCTGCTCTGTTGGCGCCATCAGCCACAACGTGCGGATGCCCTCCTGCAAAAAGACAACAGACACATTTTCAGCGGTCCAGGAAGGATAGCCTAAGATCCGAGTGTCAGATTCTTGCCAGCGTAAATCTGCGTAATCGCTGAATGCCTCAGCAAACTCATCAGCATCCTTCTCAGTATCCCAAACTGATTCCATCACAAAAGTGACCGATTGATCTTTTTCATTGAGATAGAAAGCATACGCATCCCCACCCCATCCCGCTGCTGCTTCCTCTGCCACCCGTTCCGGAATCTGATGCGATTCTTGATAGGCTTTCGCCAAAATCAGGTAAGAGTACCACTCACCCATCACGTTCTGGTCAAACAATTCCCAATCTTCACCAAGCAGATTTCCCAAATCTGGTAGGCTGACACTTTGCGGAACATCCGCCGGATAGCGTTCTGGATGCAAAATTTGTTCAGTCGAGACTGGTAAATTTTGATAGGCTTCATCCACTGCCCCGAATCCGCCTTGCTCAAATAGGTGCTCAACAAAAGCCAGTCCTTTTTCGTAGGGGAAATACAGGTCCGCCTGCAAAAAAGGTGGCGCAGTGTCATAGATCGGAGTCTCAAATAAATTGATGGATTTGACAACGTCCAGGTAATCCTGCCGGGAAGCATGCGCCTCAAACCAGAGCAGTTCCGTTTTCGTCGCATCACCTTCGATCAATGCTTGTGTGGCTGCGCATTTTTCCGAATCTGCCTCACAAGCTTCATCATTCAACCCCAACCCCTCACTCAAACGGTAAGCCTGATCCTGCAAGACATGGGTGAACTCATGGGCATAAGTCATCTTTTCCAATCCGCCAAACTCTGAACCACTCACCACATAGATTTCTTTGATTTCATCATCGTAAAACCCGGCAATCTGTTCGCTGTAAAGCACTTGATACAATCCTTTAAGGTCAAAGTTTTCGGGCAACAGACCCAGCGCAGAAAGAACCAGGACATCTCGTTGCGCATCCTGGTCGGTGTATTCTGCAAAGAAATCAGTGACCACTATCTCCTGCAGTTCATCCGGTGAGATCAGGGTATGTGTCACCGCTTCTTGCAGATTGATCCCCCGCAGCTCGATAACCTGCGATTCGATACCCGATAATTGCTCTGCCAGATCACCCGGTAATTCCACCTCCCCAACAAAAGACTCATCTTCTGCTGATGGTAACGGGGATTGGATCTGATCTCCCTGACCCAGCCGGATTGGCCAGGCTAAGGATACGCCAATGCCAGCGATAACAAGCACGCTCAGACAAAGACAGGCAACCACGAGGATGACCGCACAGCTGATCAGGATATTTTTACTTCGTTGATCATTCATAATGTTCCTTAATTCTTGTTTCAGTCCATAATTCTACTCAAGCTCAGGGCAATGTCCACAATCTGAACCACGCGCTGTAATATCACAAGGATACCACTTTCTAAATAGCAAAAAACCCCCGAAGGGGTTCGTAGAAAAATTCAAAATTAACCCTTAAACATCAAATATGTAGCCCACACCTCGCCGGGTTTTGATCAGCTGGGGATCGCCCGGATCTTCTTCGATCGCCTGCCGCAGCCAGCTGATATGAACGTCCAACGTGCGTGTATCCCCTGTATATTCCGTTTCCCAAACCTGTGTGAAGAGCGGAATTCGTTCCACAACTTTCCCCTTGTTTTTCATTAAAACCTTCAAGATCTCCACCAGCCGGGGGGTCAGCTTGGTCTGTCGATCATGACAGGTCACCAGCTGGGTCTGGGTATTAAGTTCAACAGGTCCGGCTTTCATCACAAATTTCTTATCTGTTTCACGATATGCTTTCAAACGATTAGCCAGTTTTTGCGCTGTAAATGGGAGCCAAAGCACCAGGTTCGCGTCAACGACCTCCGGTAGGACCATATCCTTCTCAACGATCAAGATGATCGGAAGATCGTTGTCTGCCTTTCTGAAATTTGAGCATATCCGGACGCCGCTCGTCCGTAGAGAGGCTGCATCCACCACCACAACAGCCGGTTTTACATTTTCAAGCATCTTCAGCCCTGCACTGCCGCTGCGCGCGCATGTGATCTGGTATTCCTGATGATTCAGCTCTTCACAAAACGATACATGATCGCCTCGCTGACCTTCAACCATCAGAACATCCAAAGGCATATTCTTTTTCAATATAATTCCCTTCTCATGGTGCCAATCTCACAGTCCCACAACGAAGTGCTTGGATAATGCCCCACCCAGATATAATGCATGAGCACATTATATTATTTATGAGTCTCCTGAAAAAAGGGTGCAACTGCATTGAAAGTAGGGCGTACTGTATCAATTTTATGCTTTTTTGAAGGTCGCATCCCACAAAACACCTGAAATTGTGCATGTTTGTGGGGCATCAACAAAGTCTTTTTCAATTAAGCGACCTTTTTTCAGTGGAGTCATTTATCGTTTGTATTATTAATAATCAATCGTTCACATTATGTCAAGCAACCACAAAAAAGTTCTGCTCCTCTTTAGCTCTTGTTAGAGCTTCACTTTGTGTAAAGCGATTTTTAAGGTTAATTCGATTATACACGAAAACCTTAAAATCTCGCATTAAATTTATGTCAATTTGGTTGCGTGATACTTACCCACGTGTTAGAATCAAAATAGCTGAGAAATTCTTAGGAGAGCCCATGGCAAAATTGATCGAGGTTGAAATCGATAGCGTTCGCGTCAGTCTGACGAACCAGCAAAGGATTGTGATCTTAAAAAAGGTCAACGAAGAACGCTACCTGCCAATTTGGATTGGACTATATGAGGCTGAAGCCATCACGATCGCGTTACAGGACATTCAGGTGGCAAGGCCGCAAACCCATGATCTCCTCAAAACACTCATTCAATCCCTCAATGCAAAACTGCTCCAGGTAGAAGTTGTATCCCTCTCCGATGATGTCTTTTATGCAAACCTGGTTTTAGAGGTGGAAGGCGAAAGACGGACCGTTGACTGCCGTCCTTCCGATGCCCTTGCGCTGGCAGTCAGAATGCAGGTGCCAATCCTGGTCTCTGAAGATGTCATGAACCAGGCAAGCATCACCCCTGAAGAAGATATCTCAGATGCAGAGTCTGAAGAGCTGGACACATTTGATTCGGAGGACCTCGAAATTGACAACCTGGATCTTTTTGAGGACTTTCTCCAAAATATTGACACCGACGATCTTCCATCCGCAGATGAAAATCCCGATGAGGAATTTGATGACGATGGGCCGGATGATGAAGACGAAGCGGACGAGGTTTAAAAAAGCAAAGTCCACTCCAAGATGAACATGCCGGGAAATTCCTGTTGAACTGGATCCCGGTTTTTTATACAATAATTACACACCCACCGCAGTAACCCGAGTGAAATGATTAGAAAGCCATGACGGATAATTACAACTTTAGTGACTATACGCTTTCGGAAGCGCTGACACTCCCAAGCAATCGTGACGCTGAAGAAGCGCTGATAGGTGCTGTTCTCATCAACCAGGAAGTATTCCTGGAAGTCTCCCAGTTCCTGAACGCGGAAGATTTTTTCATCGTCCGCAACCAGTGGATTTGGGAAGCCTTTCATCACTTGAATGAAACCCGTCAGCCAATTGACCTGATCACTGTCACGGAAACGCTTTCAAACCGTGGTCAGCTGGATGAGGTCGGGGGTCAGATTTACTTACTCTCATTAGTCAACCGTGCACCAAATGCTTTTCATGCGGAATCCTATGGCAGGATTATTGAGCAAAATTCCATTCGGCGCCGGATGCTGCAGGCAGCCAATGAGGTCGCCCGACTGGCTTATTCCCAGGATCAATCCATCGACACCGTGGTGGATGACGCAGAAAAAGCGATCTTCAATGTCAGTGAACGCAGGATCAAACGGGATCTGGTGCCCATCCGGGATGTCGTTCGGGAATACTATGACAGAATTGATGAACTGGCGCAGCGTTCCGATGACATCTACGGCGTGCCAACCGGGTTAATTGATATTGACAGCCTGCTGGGCGGCTTGCAAAAATCTGACCTGTTAATCGTGGCCGGTCGCCCCGGCATGGGTAAAACAGGGTTCTTGCTGGGCACTTTGCGAAACGCTGCCCTGGTGCACAAGAAACATGTAGCCATGTTCTCCATGGAGATGTCCAATGAGCAGCTCCTCCAGCGGCTGATCGCCATGGACACCCGCATTGACACCCAGCGCTTGCGAACAGGCAGACTGAACGACACAGAATGGGATATTTTCTTCCAGGCACTGGAAACTTACGATCAGGCAATGATTTTCCTGGATGACACGCCAGCCATCACCCCATTAGCCCTGCGCACCAAATGCAGGCGATTGTACATGGAATATGGCCTGGACTTGATCATTGTGGATTACCTCCAGCTGATGTCAGGGGACTCCCATACGGATAACCGCGTACAGGAAGTTTCCAATATTTCGCGGAATCTAAAGGTGCTTGCCAGGGAATTGAACGTCCCTGTGCTGACCGCAGCCCAGCTCTCTCGTGCTGTTGAACACCGTCCGGGGCAAAGGCCACAGCTGTCCGATTTACGTGAATCCGGCTCGCTCGAACAGGACGCGGATATCGTCATGTTCATCCATCGTGACCCGATGAGCGAGGACACCGAACAACGCAATAAGGCAGAAATGATCGTTGCCAAACACCGTAACGGACCCACCCACAGCGGGATCGGACTGGTTTTCATTGATCAACTGGCAAAATTTGAAAATGCTGCCAAAGGGCAATACGCATGAGCTGTGACAGGGAAATGTAATGAGCCAGGAAAATGAAAAACCATTTGAAGGGTTTCAAGAAGATAACCTGACCCTGGTCCGGCTGCCAGAAACCTTTTTCACCTCCCTGCTGCACCGCATGGATGACATCAACCAGCTGCGAACCCTGCTATATTTATTCTGGCATAACGAACAGCAACAAAGCGAAGTTCGCTATTTCAGATTTGCAGAATTGGCAGCTGATCAGGCACTGCTTGAGATGATCGGCGGTGAAAATGCACTGCAAAATGCCTTAAGCGGCTTGGTTAGCCAAGGCATTCTTTTGGAAGCAAAAACCATAGAAGAAGAACCGCCTTATTACTTTTTTAACGGACCGCAGGGACGCGCAGCAGTCGCTGCGATTAACACGGGAGCATGGCAAGGCGCACAACCCCAAAACCAACCGATCCATCTGACCAAGGATCGACCCAACATATTTCAGCTATACGAAAACAATATTGGCGTGATCACGCCAATGATGGCTGAAATGCTCAAAGCAGACGAGGCAACCTATCCAGCAAGCTGGATTGAAGACGCCATCCGCCTGGCGGTGACCCGCAACGCACGCAATTGGAAATATGTCCAGGCAATATTAGAACGCTGGCAAAATGAAGGACGTGGAGATGAGCAAAATCGACGAAACGATTCGCAAGATCCGGGAAGCTACCGCGAAAGCTGGCTCGGAAGAGACTGAAGGTCAGGAAAACGAAAACCAAATCCGCCAGGCCAGGATGCCCGGTGATCCCAATTGCCCAATTTGCGGTGGGATTGGCTTTCTTCGGCGCGACTTACCCATCACCCATCCAGATTTTGGCAAAATCGTCCCGTGTTCTTGCCGTTCAGAAGAGATCACACAAACAGCCCGGGCTCGCCTGTTCCGGATGAGCAGCCTGGATGCATTGAAAAATTTGCGTTTTGACAATTTTGAAAAACGCGGACACATGGGTTTGGGAATAGTTCAGGCTGATTCGATTGAGAACGCTTACAACCAGGCAAGAAACTTTGCTGAACAGCGTGAGGGTTGGCTGTTGCTCCTGGGTCCTTACGGCTGCGGAAAAACGCACCTGGCAGCTGCGATCGCCAACCATGCAATCGAAAATGGCGTTCCCACCCTGTTCCTGACGGTGCCAGATCTGCTGGATTGGCTGCGCTATGCCTACTCCGGCGTTGATCTGAGTTTTGAAGAGCGTTTTGAAGAAATTCGTGAAATTTCCCTCCTGATCCTGGATGATTTCGGTACGCAGAATGCTACTCCCTGGGCACAGGAAAAAATCTTCCAGATTATGAACCACCGCTATGTCAATCAACTTCCCACCGTTGTCACATCCAATATGCTGGTCAATGATTTTGAGGGACGCATCCGATCCCGACTGCAAGACCCGGACCTGGTGACCATTGTCAAAATTCAAGCGCCTGATTTCCGCAATCCGAAAGATGACACCGGTCATCCCGAGCTTTCCACATTGGCGCTGCACAGCCGCCAAACCTTTGGCAATTTCAGCCTGAGGCAAAACGAGAACTTCCCCAAACAGGATTTGCGAGATCTCAAGCAAGCCTTCGAAGACGCACGTGATTATGCCGACCATCCCCGGGGATGGCTGCTTTTCACCGGTCCCTATGGCTCCGGTAAAACCCACCTGGCAGCAGCCATTGGCAACTACCAGGCAGGATTGGGTTTTCCCCCGCTGATGGTCAGCGTGCCGGATCTACTGGATCATCTGCGTGCAACCTTCAGCCCAACCAGCCCCACATCATTGGATCGCCGCTTTGAGGAGGTCAAAACAACGCGATTACTCATCCTGGACGACCTGGGAACGCAATCCGCAACGCCTTGGGCGAGGGAAAAGATCTATCAGCTCTTTAATTACCGATACAACGCTGAACTGCCAACCGTCATCACCACGTCATCAAAAACCGATGAGCTGGATCCAAGGCTCTACAGCCGCATGCAGGACCAGCGCATCTGTAAAGTGATCGTGATCCCGGTGCCGGCTTACCGCGGAAGATAATTCCACAATCCTTAAAGTAAAATTTTCACTTAAACAAAACCCTCCCGGCAAAATACCAGGAGGGTTTTCTCAATAGAAAAGGAGAAAAAGATGAGCTTGTTGATCATCTCATTCTGATTAAATCCTACGCGCTGAGTGTTAGATCTTTATAAGAAGTTGATTTCGAAATATCCTTAATTTTCTCAAACTATCTATTTAGTCTGCCAAAACAATCCGCACAGAAGCGATCACCAGGTTGCCAAAGCGAGCACGATACCAACTAACCATTACACAAATTCGCCCTTTTTGAACACTCCCTGAGAACAAAACCAAATTGATAGATCAAAAAAGATCAATCGTCCACACTGTGATCATATCTGACAAAAAAGGCTGCGATGCCCATCACCAGGAAAATCAAACCGCTTAAAAGATAGGCATGGCTGTAGCTGAACCTTGTGACCACCGGCGCAAAAACAAATGTCCCCACAAATGGACCAAGGGACATGACTGTGACATAGATTCCATTTGCCCGACCGCGCACCCTGGTACTGACTGTTTTCGAGAGCCATGTAGGAAAATTCGAATTACTCATCCCCATGCAGAAGCCCAAAATCAATTGCGCCAAAATTACAGGTGCCCACGACCCAGCAAAACCCAACATGATAAAGCCGATTGCGAACAAGAAAAATCCGGCTACAGCAATCACCTTGAAATTGAGTTTCCGTCCGATGCGCTCATACAGGTAACCGGCAAAAAATGAAAACAGGCTGCTGGCTGCACCAATCAATCCCACTGCCATGCCCGATGCATTCAGCACTGACGCTGAATAATACGCAATATACACAGGAACGGTAATAAAAGCTAAATGGCTGAAGAACGCGGATGCGAAGATGAAGGTTTTTGTGAGATCGATGCGGAGTCGTTCATCTACCAGAACCTCTTTTTCACCTTCACCAGTTTGCATTGCTTCCCGAATGAAGACCAGCGCCAGAGGAAACAGAACCAATAAGGGTAGGTAAGCAAAAAACGCCAGCCGCCAGTTAATATCTGCCAGAAAACCGCCCAAAGGCAGGAAAATGATGCCAGCCAGACCGCTCACAGCAGAATGAAGCCCCATAAACCTGGCTCTTTGCTGACCTTCAAAATAATCGCTCATCAAGGCATTGGTTGCCGTCAAACTGCCAGCAATGCTCAATCCAACCAGGGCACGCGTGATCAAAATTGCACCCATTGAGGTAAGAAAAAAGGCAGCGGAACCGCTCAAACCACCCAGGGCGATCGAAACTACCAGCACTGGCTTTCTGCCAAACCGATCGGTCAGATACCCGATCAGCGGACCACCGAGCACGACAAACAGGGTTGGCAGGGTGATCACCATGGAAGTCCAAAACGCAACGCCCGGCAGATGAGCAAATTCCGCCATCATCTGAGGCATAACCGGCGAGAGGCTGGCACCTGCCATCATGCTGATATTCGCGCCAAGCAGCAGGATTAACTTGGTGAAAATGGATATTGGTTGCGATTGTCCTGAAATTGTCACAATGTTCTGACCTATCCCTTAAATCGAGCTGCTGCAGGCTGTCTGTTCAATTGACTAATCTTATCACGCGCTGACAGCTGACACGTATCTGAAAGGAGAATCTTCCCTATGGGCTGGGAACCGGTTCTTTGTGTCCAACCCTGTCTCCGCTTAATTGCAGTATCACCACCGCGGCAATCACCAGCAAACCTCCCACCCACTGTTGAGGGGATAATCGCTCGTGAAGAAAAAGCGTTGAGAACAGAACCGTCAGTACGGGTTGCAGCGTGATGACAACTGACCCGCGCGCTGCGCCGATATACTGCAGACCAATATTCATTGCTAAAATGGGCAGCATGGTAGCAACGATACCAAAGGTCAGCACCAGGATCCAGCCGTAAAGCGAATCCGGGAAATGGAACCCCAGGAAGAGCACCATGATCAAGCCAGCGCCCATTGCACCGGTCATCACCCAATTTGTTCCGGTCAATTTATCGCCACCATTCCTGAAAAATTTCTCGCTCAGGATCAAATAAGCTGCCATCACCACAGCATTCATCAGTGTGATGATGAAACCAACCAGATCCATGGATAATTTCGCGTCAAAATCATAGGCGACCAGGAACAAGCCGATCAATGTCAACGGCAGCCCAAACCAAACCAGGCGGGGCACAGAACGCCCTGTGAATATTGAATACAGCACCACCATCGACGGATAGAGGAAAACAATAATGACATACAAAGAGGAAGATAGGCGGTCCAGGGCAAAAGAAGCGCTGAAACTGGCTATGGCATAGACCACCCCCAGCAGCAAAAAGCGTATGGGACGCGTAGGCTGTGAGGTTGCCGATGTTCGGCGGAGCAGAGACACCAGCCAGAGCACAGGTGCAGCAACCGTGAATCGCCAGATGGCAACATCCTTAGGCGCCAGATTCGTCACCTGGGGAATAGTTTTCATCAATATAACAGATACGGCTAACAACGCCGCAGAAAGCACCAGTAAGAAAAAACCCAAATATCGTCGATTCATTTGCCTACGCTCCAAAAATTAAACAGATTTCATTATACCTTCATAATTTCTATAAATCAGTTTGAACCCATTTTGCTCCTGAATCCTGCGTCAAATAGAACCTGACCCAGAGCTAAGCGCAGTTACGGGCATGTCTCTGAATTGTAAATGGCGAAAATAGAAATTCTCTGATTTGTTTGAATCAGTGCAGGGAATTGACTTATTTGGATAAATATAGTAATATTTGTTTAATTACCCCTCCCCCTACCGGGAGGCTGGAGAAGACTATGGAACATAATCATCAAGACTCAATTCATAGATTAAAGACAGTCGAAGGCCATATCCGCGGCATTCAGAAAATGCTTGCGGAAGACAAATACTGCATTGATGTCATTCGGCAAATCCAGGCTGTGCAATCTGCGCTCAATAAAATCAGTTCCCAGATCCTCGATGGACACTTGAGAACCTGCGTCCTGGATGCCATAAATGGCGATGATTCTGATGAAAGAAAACGTGTGCTGAATGAAATCACAGAAGTGTTTGAAACTGCCAATAAAATTTAATCAATCAAGGAGATCCAAATGAAATCTGTAACCTATACTATTCCCAATATTTCTTGCCATCACTGCACCCACACCATCACGATGGAGCTTTCTGATCTCGACGGCGTTTCCAAAGTGGACGCGGACGTCCAATCCAAAAAGGTGACGGTCGAATTCAGCGAACCAGCAACCGAACAGGCGATCAAATCCCTGCTTGCTGAAATCAACTACCCGGCGGAAGAGTAACTCAATGAGTGAACAAAAGCATCTGACCCTCCCTATTTTGGGGATGACCTGCGCCAACTGCGTAGCCACGGTCGAGAGAAATCTGAGGAAAGTCGACGGGGTTGAATCTGCTAATGTAAACCTCTCCTCAGAGCGCGCGGCTGTCAGCTATGACCCCCAAAAAGCCAAACTGGGCGATTTCATAGACCGGATACAGCGCGCGGGGTACGATGTCGCCATGGGCGAAGCCTCGCTCGGCATCAAAAACTTGTCGGATTCCGCAGATGCACAACGGCTTGAAAAGGTGCTGCGGGCTGTGGAGGGTGTCATTGAAGCGAATGTAAACCTTGCCGCTGAAAAAGTCCTGGTCAGATACGTCCCCACCATCATCAGCCAGAACGAACTGCGCCAGACGATACGCTCAGCCGGTTTTGACACACTCGATGCCGAATATCAACTTGAGGATGCTGAAGCAAAAGCCCGACAGCAGGAAGTTGCCCAACAGCGAAGGTTGCTGATTGTTGGTCTGATCTTTACAATCCCGCTCTTCTTGCTTTCAATGGGCAGAGATCTGGGCTTCCTTCCCGCCGCCCTTGCCCACCAGGGCTGGGTGGATTACCTGTTCTGGGCATTGGCAACGCCGGTCCAGTTTTATGTGGGCTGGCAATATTACACCAATGGGTACAAATCGATTCGCAACGGATCTGCAAATATGGATGTGTTGGTGGCTCTAGGCTCCTCGGCAGCCTACTTCTACTCCATCCCGATTGCGTTGGGGTTCATCCCCGGGCATGTCTATTTTGAGACCTCTGCTGTGATCATCACGCTGGTCAAGTTGGGAAAATTCCTGGAAGCCAAGGCTAAAGGTGGTGCCAGCGATGCCATCCGAAAACTGATGGATCTGCGCCCGCGCAAAGCCTATGTGGTGCGTGACGGCATTGAGGTTGAAGTCAGGGTGGATGAAGTGCAAGTCGGCGACCTGGTGCTGGTGCACCCGGGTGAAAAGATCCCGGTGGATGGTGTGGTTGTCGATGGCCGCTCCAGCGTGGATGAATCGATGCTGACCGGCGAATCCCTCCCCGTGGAGAAAACCGCTGGTGCAGAAGTGATCGGCGGCACAATTAACAAGCTCGGATTGCTAAAATTCGAGGCGACAAGAATTGGTAAGGAGACCGCCCTCGCCCAAATCATCAAACTGGTGGAAGAAGCGCAGGCAAGCAAAGCGCCGATTCAAAACCTGGTGGATAAAATTTCGGCAATTTTTGTGCCGGTGGTGATAGGCATTGCGGTGGTCACCTTCCTCGTGTGGTATTTTCTGGTGCCGCTGGGTGCTGACGCTTCGGTCAGCCTGTTCACCCGGGCATTGATCAACACTGTCGCTGTGTTGGTAATTGCCTGCCCCTGCGCCATGGGTTTGGCGACACCGACTGCTGTCATGGTGGGCACAGGCAAGGGCGCTGAATTGGGCATCCTGATCAAGAAAAGCGAAAGCCTGGAACGTGCTGGCGATATCACCACGATTATCCTCGATAAAACAGGTACCATCACCCGCGGCCAGCCTGCCGTCACCGGTGTGCATCTTTACGATTTTGCTGGCGATCAGGATGCGCTCATTCGCCTGGCTGCGTCAGTCGAAAAAGGCAGTGAGCACCCCCTCGGCGAAGCCATCACGGCTGAAGCCAATGCCCGCGGACTGTCCATCAGCGACCCCGATGGCTTCTCTGCAGTCGCCGGTCATGGCGTTCGGGCAGAGGTTGAAGGGCAGCAGGTCATTATTGGGAACCGCCGCTTGATGGAAGCCAATCAAATCGAATTGGGGCGCATCGAACAGGACCTGCAGCAAATGGAAGCAGACGCCAACACGGTGATCCTGGTTTCTGTCGATAAAAAACTTGCAGGGGCAATCAGCATTGCAGACACGATCAAAGACGGTTCGCGCGATGCCGTCAAAGGCCTACACGACATGGGGTTACAGGTCATCATGGTGACAGGCGATAACCAACGCACTGCTGAAGCCATCGCCCGGCAGGTAGGAATTGACTCAGTCTTAGCAGAGGTCTTACCCGGCGACAAAGCCGCTCAAATTAAAAGACTTCAAGAGAGCGGCGAAGTCGTTGCTATGGTTGGCGATGGCATCAATGATGCCCCTGCCCTGGCACAGGCGGATATCGGCATTGCGATCGGCACAGGTACGGACGTCGCCATGGCTTCTGCACCCGTCGTCCTGATCAGCGGTGACCTGAAAGGCGTGCCGAAAGCCATCGCCCTTTCACGGAAAACCTTGAAAACGATCAAACAAAACCTGTTCTGGGCATTCTTCTACAACACCATCCTGATCCCTGCTGCGGCGCTTGGTTTTCTCAACCCGATGCTTGCCGCTGGCGCGATGTCATTCAGCAGTATCTTTGTGGTAACCAACAGCCTTAGACTGCGGCGGTTTAAGTAGTCAATCTAATCATTAAGAAGGAAACAATCATGCGAAAGAAAAAGAACCGAGCCTTACTCCCCGTCCTCTTGTTTTCATTGATCCTGGTGCTCAGCATTGGCGCGCTCATTTTGGCTGATAACCTCAGGAAAGCGCAGATCGCCAATCCCGGCACGTACACCAACCAGGATGACATCCCACGGCTGACCGCACAGGAAGCCTTCCAGGCTGTACAGGCAGGAGACGCAGTACTTGTGGATACCCGCAGCGAAGCGCAATTCCTGACACAACACGCTGCCGGGGCAATCAACCTGCCGGTCGATCAAGTAGCAGCCCGGTTGGGAGAACTGGACCCGGACACCTGGTATGTCACTTATTGCACCTGACCGGCGGAAGAAACCAGTGCCCGTGCGGCGCTGATCATGCTCCAAAACGGCATTGCCAGGGCAAATCCGATTGCAGGTGGATTTAATGCCTGGATCGAAGCCGGGTACCCGCTGGAACCTTAATCAACGCACTAAAAAAGCCTTCTGCAATTGAAGGCTTTTTTATTCACTCTCCCTCCCTACCAGACGTGTGATTATTCAATCTTCAGTTTTGCAGTAAATGAATCTTCGATGACTCCCAGCGCATTCCGGGTCATTTGATGCCGCTTTAAAGCATCCGCAAGGTAAACAATGATCACTGAAAATGAGCCTAACAATATCGAAGCGGAATAGGCTTCAATCAGGCGCCGTTCTTCAAGTGAGCGGAAGATATACAGGGTGGTTGTTTCTGTGCGCCCCTGTACACCGCCGCCAATCACCAGCACTGCCCCAAACTCGCCCAAAGCCCTTGCCAGTGTGAGGGTCATCCCGTAAATCAAGCCGCTGCGCAGTTGTGGAAATATCACACGCCAAAAAATCACCCATCCATTTGCGCCCAGCGTGGAGGCTGCTAATTCTTGCTGGCGATCAAGATTCTGGATGACCGGGATCATCTCACGGATCATAAACGGCAAACTGACAAAAAGCGTTGCCAGGAACATCCCGGGTACTGCGAAAGCAACCTGCACCCCTGTTTTTTCGATTAATGGAAACAAGAATCCATTTCGCCCAAACAGCAGGAGGAGCATATATCCCACCACGACAGGCGAAACTGCAAAAGGCACATCGATGATCCCGTTCAGCAGAGATTTTCCGAGGAAGTTATGCCGTACAATCACCCAGGCTACCATTGTCCCCAACACGGTTTGGATGATCACAACCAGCAGGGCAATGCGGATGGACAGCGACAGGGCTTGCCGAAAAGCGGTGGTCGTCAGGCTTTTGATCACGGGGAGCAAGCCTTCCTCAAACGCGCCAACGATCAGAGCGCTGATGGGAGCGACAATCAGGAAGCCCATATAGGTCACTGCTATGCCGATCAATAGCCAGGCACCCCAACCCTTTTTTGCCTTATCCATTAATGAGCTCCCCATTTCTTTTGAATCAGGTTGGTCATCAGCAGGACAAGAAAAGCGATCGAGATCAGCAGGATGCTAACTGCGCTGGCGCCAAGCCTGTTCTGTGATTCAACTGCCCCCAGGGTATAGACCGCAGCAGTCTGTGTTCGCAGGGGGATATTGCCAGCCACCACCACAACCGCGCCGAATTCGCCAATCGCCCGTGAGAAGCTGAGCAGAGAACCATTGATCACAGGCAAGACCAGCGCAGGAAACACAATACGCCAGAAGGTCTGCCAGGAATTTGCCCCTAATGTCTCTGCAGCCCGTTCCTGGGTCAGATCCAGATCTTGCAGCACTGGCTGGATGTTTCGGACAACAAAGGGGAATGAGATAAAAAGCAGGGCAAGCACAATGCCAGGCGGTGCAAAAATAACCTCTATGCCCATTTTCGTTGATAAAAATTGACCTAACGCCTCCTGGGGACCATACAACATCACCAGCATTACCCCGGTGACCAGCGTGGGAATGGCAAGCGGTAGATCGATAATCGCGTTCAAAAGACGTTTGCCAGGAAATTCGAATCGCACCAAAACATAAGCCGTGATCAACCCCATCACAGCATTGATCAGGGTCATCAATGCAGAAGTCCACAAGGTCAGCTGGATGGCGTGTTTGGCAATCGGCAGAGACACCTGGTAAACCAGTTCAGCAATTCCTTCTGAAAGCCCATCCTGGATGATCACAATCAGAGGGACCAGGATCATCAAACCAAGATACAGAATGCTGGGAAAACGCAGCACCCATTTCCGCCAACCCACGGACCGTTCATGCAAGGGTAAAGCAGATTCCATCTTCATTCTCCTCGCTGCACCTGCAAGATCGCCTGGCTGTAGACACCTTCAGGACCAAATATATCTGTCATGACAGGGTCCCAGCCGCCAAAATCCGCAATTGTAAAAAGATCAGGCACCGGAGGATATTGCTCCGTCGTCAGAGCCGCCACACTTGGATTCACCACCCTCAGACCGTGGTTAGCGAAAACTTCCTGAGCGGCATCTGTGTATAGAAACGCCACAAAAGCTTCCGCCACCTCTCGCGTCCCATGCTTGTCAACATTTGCGTCCACAACCGCAATCGGATTTTCAATCAGAATGGTCGATTTTGGGATCACCAGCTCATAATTCTGACCGGACTGCCTGCCCACGAGCACTTCATTCTCATATGTGATCGCCAGGTCACCAATCCCCTTCTCAAAATTCAAGATGCTGTCCCGGGCTCCTTTGTCCATCACAGTCACATTTCTCAGCACGGCTTTTAAGACTTCCTCAGCAGCGTCCTGATCATTTCCGGGCACACCTTCCACCTGCCCACGCAGGGCAGCACCATATAGCCCCAAGATGTTCCACATCGCACCTCCGCTAGTGCTTGGGTTTGGCGTCAGGATTTCCAGGCCAGGTTGTGTCAGATCGCCCCAATCCTGAATATTCTTGGGGTTCCCTGGGCGCACAGCAAAAGAAACGACGGAAGTGGTCACAATCCCATGGTATTCCCCCTCTTTCCAGTCGTGTGTGATCAAGCCAGCCTCCTGTATGCGGGTGACATCTGCCTCCAAAGACAACGCAACAATGTCAGCCTCGAATCCATCGATAACTGCGCGCGATTGCGCACCCGATCCAAGATAAGACTCTTCAATAACCACCCACTGCCCGGTTTGTGATTGCCAATATTCCTGAAAAAGGGGAATGATCTCACCATAAGCCTCACGTGGAGTGGTGTATGCGCCTAAAATCAATTTCACTTCATCTGCTTCTGAGGTGGTGGCGTTAGAGCATGCCGATAACAAAGCAAAAACAAGGAGTAGTAATAAGAATATTCGATTTCTTTTCATGCAGTCCTCCATAAACGATTCTGTAATCGCTGATATTGTTGAGATTGAACGATCAGGAAGGAAGAATTTTCAACCGATGAGATGATTGACCCAATTGAACTGCTCAATCCAATGTGCCCCTGGCTATCCGGCAGAGGGGCACCAAGGATGATCAGGTCATAATCCCCAGTTTCGACTTCCTCTTTAGTTGCCTTAGAAAGCGGCCCCTTTCGAATTCTCGCATGAGATAGCACACCAATCCGGGCCAGGCTATTTTGTCCCCCTTCCAGGAACCGTTCAACCCGGCTTTGGGAGTAATCGTCGTTTGGCTCTTCCTGGATCACCGTCAGTAAAGTGGCTTCTGCACCAATATGCCGCAGCAACCGCCCGGCAAAATTGACGGTATCTTTACCTGGCTCGCCGCTTGCCAGGCAAACAAGCGCCTTGCTGATGCGCGCCATGGGTTCAGTAGCCAGGAGTAAATGATGATTGCCTGCCCTGAGCACCTGCTCAGGCTGATCATAGCCGGAGGTCGGGCGCCAACCCATAATCACAAGATCCACAGGCTGTCGTTCTATGGCATGATTGACCGCCTCCCCAAAAGGTTCGATCGCTATTTGACTTTCACAAGAAGCCATACCGCTCCCCAGCTCTTTCCTGGCTTCCTGTAAGAATGCGTCCAGTTTTCCTTCGTCATGTCCAATCCCAAGCATCGTCACCCGGGCATGAGCCATCCTCGCCAGGTAGCCCCCGGTTACGATTGCCGACTGGCTGCGCAGTGAACCATCCGCGATCAATAAAAAGCTCATGCCAGGATGCGAAAGCACATGCAGTCGCCGGATGCCCACCCACACTTCCTCTCCAGGGAGGATGGGAAGGTTGGTGCTTTGTTCAGGCGATCGGTTAACATCCATCAATATGCCCGTGTTGCCATAGGGCACTGCCGGCGCAATGGGGCGAACACCCTGAATGGCAGGAAGTTCAACCTGGAGATGCTCATTGGGACCATTAAAACCTTTTTCAAGGATTTTGCCCTGCCCCAAAGGCAAACACCCCAGATCACTGCTATGTTTTGCCAGAGCCACATCTTCAGGGCGAAACAGAATCTGAGCCCGATCATTGGCACTGAATGCATGCGACTCAACAGGCAAAGGGAATGAGTTCTTGCCAAGCATCACCTCGTTCCCCTTCACCTGTCCCAATAACAGGTTGGCAGACCCCAGGAAAGAGGCAACATACTCCGTACGCGGATATTGATACAATTCATGCGGCGTGCCCACTTCAATCAGCCGCCCAAAATTCATCACCCCGATCCGATCACCCAGGTCAAATGCCTCCTCCTGATCATGGGTCACCAGGACGGCAGCTACACCGGATTGCCGCTGAATTCTCTTCAAACTGCGGCGCAGGTCAACCCTGATCTTTGCATCCAGAGCGCCCAGCGGCTCATCTAACAACAGAACCTCTGGCTCCAATGCCAGTGCCCGTGCCAGTGCCACCCGCTGCTGCTGCCCTCCGCTCAACTGACCGGGCATCCGACCGCCCAACCCGACCAGACCAACCAATTCCAGCAGTTCATCACTCCTGCGTTGACGCTGTGCTTTGGGCACCTGACGAACCCACAATCCGAATTCGATATTCTCCGCAACCGTCATATGTTGAAATAGCGCATAATTTTGAAATACAAAGCCAACCTTTCGCTTCTGAGTGGGCAATGTGGTCACATCCCGCTCATGCAGCCAAACTTTTCCCTGCTCAGGCTGGATCAGCCCGGCAATGATGTTGAGGATTGTCGTTTTTCCACTGCCGCTGGCGCCCAGCAGCACAAAGAACTCGCCATCTTTTACTTCCAGGCTGACATTGTTGACAACCACCTGCTGGCCGTAATGCTTGCTGATTTTCTCCAGTCGAATCGACATACAATCCTCTATCTCATTAGCACAGTCAACTGACAGGGATGGAATCTATCCCTCAGTTAACAAATTTTAGCCAACGAGCGTGACGGGAGACGTGACAGGTATGTGATAAATGTGTGACAAAATGGTCCTGAATTATCCCCACTATAAAAGCGACCCGATCAGAGTCCGAATCCATACCCAATTCCGGGTAGATTTTGAATCAATTCCGGTGACTCAGGATCGATTTCTACTTTCACCCGTAGCCGGCGGATGAGCTGCCGAAGCATTTCCTGGCTGCCGCCGCCCGGACCCCAGATCTGGTTGATCAGCAATTCTGCTGGAAGAATTTGTCCGCGATTCAACATCAAAACTTCCAATAATTGTGCTTCCAGGTTGGTCAACGAAACCGGGTCCGTCCCCTGCCTGCAAAACGTCCTCAGGTGCGGATCGAAACTGATCTCACCGAACAGGTAAGGCGCATCCACCTTGGCTTTGCCTGATGCTGCCCGGCGCAGGACTGTCTCGACGCGTGCCACCAGTTCACGGGGGCTGAAAGGCTTGAGGATATAATCATCTGCCCCCAGCTTCAACCCTTTAACCACATCTTCTTCATCATCCCGCACTGTCAACAAGATGATGGGAACATCAGAGGATTGGCGGATAGCCTGGCAGACATCAAAGCCATCCTTTAACCCTGGTTTTCCGGGCATGTTGACATCCAGCACAATGAGATCGATTGCCATTTGCTGAAATGCCGTCAATGCACCCGGGGCATCAAAGGCTAAATGTATATCGTAACCCGCTCGCCTGAGGGTGAAGGCGAGCAAATCAGATAGGGTTCGGTCATCATCAACCACTAAGATATGCATGACTCAATTCCTAACCAGGGGTAAAGTGAACCAGAAAATTGCACCGCTGGGTTCACCAACTTTGTATCCAACCTTTCCCCCCTGAGCTTCAACAATGGCTTTCACCACAGAAAGGCCCAAACCCATACCGACCAGGGATAGATCATGGTCGGATCCCCCACTGATAAAACGATTAAATAACTGCAGCTGGCGCTCAGGTGCCACACCCTCACCCTCATCCTGAACTTCAATCAGGACATGATTTTCAAGCATCAGGCTTCTGATCGTTACAGTCCCATTTTCGGGGCTGTGCTTGATGGCATTTGAGAGCAAATTCACCAAAACCTGGGTCGTTCGACGCTGATCTGCCATCACAAGAAAGCCCTGCCGAATTGCTGGTTGGACAATCTCCAATCCGCGCTTCTGGGCGATCGGCAACACGGTATCAACAGAAGCCTGGGTAATTGCTCCCAATGCTACTTGCCTGGGATTGACCTTAAACCGTCCAGCTTCTATGCTGGCGGCTTCGATTAGATTATCAATCAGAGATTGAAGGTCAATGATTCCGATGTTCAAAGCGTGCAGCAGCTGACCGATCTCCTGTGTTGAGAGATCCGGAAGCTGATCGACCAATAACTCAACTGAAGCCGAAAGCGCGCTGAGCGGGGTGCGGAATTCGTGTGTGATGTTTGCCATAAATTCGCCGATCAGCCGATGAATGCGTTCCTCATCAGTCACATCGCGAATCACAAGTGCTCGCGTTGCGTTTCCTGCCTCAGGTGGGATGAAAGTGGAAACTGATACCTGCAAAAGGACTTCTCTGCCATTCAGCAGGGCAGAAATGCGCGCCGACTGGTTTTCCCCGGGAATCTGCTGGCTGAAATCATCTTCTCCCTCAACTGCCACAAAATATTCATCCATTGGGCGCCCCAAGAGATGCGGCATCTCAACGCCCAGCATGTTTTCGATCGTTTTGCTGACATATGTGATTCGATTTTTCTCATCCACCGTGAGGATACCTTCAACGATCGAGTTGAGCATATTTTCGATCCACAACTTTTCCATCTTCAGTTGATCAATCGAGTGCTTCAATCCCACCCTTGCATCCTCCAGAGCATTGGTCAGCTGGTCCATTTCCCAAATTTTCGATGAGGACACAAGTGGGGTTGTTAAATCGCCTTCACGCAAAGAGACCGCTGATCGCGCCAGCTGGTCAAGCGGCTTGCTGATACGCCTTGAGACAAATACCGCAACCACTGCACCAGCCAAGCTGACCGCAAGAAAGGCAATCCATACCAGGTTTCGCAGCTGCTTGCTGAGTGCAAGGAAAGACTCGATATTCAATAATCCAACCAGCGTAAAATTCTGCCCGCCTGTCAGCGGCACAATTGTGGATTGATAGACGGTTGTCTGCCCTCCCTCATCCACAACTTTAATCCTCTGGTTGCTTGAAACTCCCGAATCAATTTCATCCTGAAGTTGTGCCGGTAATTCATCCACATTGCTGGCAACTGCCTCACCATCATAAATCAGCAAATAATCCAAACTGCTTTGTGATTTGAAATTCTCTAGAATCGTATTTGCCTGTTCGCCGACAACAATATAAGGCTGATCCGCACGGTCAACACCCCAGTCTGCACGGGCAAGCAGCCAGGCTGTACCTTCAACCATGGCGAACTTGCTCTCACCTTCAAACTGACACATCGAAGAAAATCCGGATTCCCCAGCGACAGCCAGAGCATTTTCCGATTCACAAATCACAATCGCTTCGATATTTGAATTGCTCAGAAATTCAGCCAGATAGGTCTCAAGCTCCACCCGGTCTTGTTCCCAAAATAAAATTTGATTCAATGTGGGACGTTCAATCAGCAGCAGGGCATTATTTTCCAGTTGTGAACGCTTCTCGTTCAGAAGTGCGTGTGCTGTCTGGTTCGCCTGGTCAGCCAATGCCCTCACCTGGAGGTTATTCTGCCGATTGAGCAATAACGCAGCAGGCAGGCCTAACGCGATCAAAGTTCCCAGCGTGAAGATGGCAAAAATCAAGATCAACTGAACTACGAATCGTTTGGAAGACAGGAACTTCATCAGAAATCCTTTTGCGGAACTAAACTCATCCATTCACTGCCAAATCGCCACCGGAACCCAACTAGATTCAGAATCAACAGGGTTGGAACCACACAGATAATGTTTTTGCCGCTAGCAGCTGAACCAGGACAGGATTCAAAGCTTGCACAGGCGGAATACAATTGTTAACATTTTACAACATTAACCACATAATTTGTGTTGAGGAATCGAAAATTCGATTTGCGTTCTCTTCTCTGTCAATTTCCCACTCACACCCATCGCCTTGCGACAAGAAGATCATATTCCAAAGATCACTTGGGAATTGCTTTTCGAGCCAGCTGATCCACGCGTTCGTTCAGCCTGTTGCCAGCATGCCCGCGCACCCAGCGCCAGCTAATCTCGTGCCGGGCAATTTCCTCATCCAACTTCATCCACAGATCAACATTTGCCAGCTTACCCTCCTTGCGCTGCCAGTTTCTTTTCTTCCAATTCGGCAGCCACTCAGTAATTCCCCTCTTCAGATATTCCGAATCCGTAAAAAGGGTCACATTGCAGGGCTGCGTCAAAGCACGCAAAGCTTCCAGCGCGGCGGTCAGCTCCATCCGGTTGTTGGTCGTGTCCCGCGCCCCACCTGAAAGTTCACGTTCATGCTTGCCAGATTTTAGGATTGCGCCCCACCCCCCCGGCCCAGGGTTGCCGCTGCAAGCGCCATCGGAATAAATAACGACATCTGGTCGGACAGGCATCAGGGCGCCCCGGTTTCAAACTCATCCAGCATCCTGTCCAATTCCTGAAGAATGGCATCCGTCTCATTCGTTTCAGAGGGCAGCAACCGGGCGATGGCGTCCTGCAAAACCCACTGACCAATACCCCACGCTTGTGATATAGGAAGGGGCACCGCCCGATCAATCAGATCGACGCCCTGTGCCCATTGGGGATATTCAGCAGCAAGATCTTCAAGGTGGGTCATCGCCGATGTCCGTACGGGCAGGGTGAAAAGACTTCTCACCAACGCTGCCTGCACCTCGGGTTCCAGTAAGTGTTTGGCAAACAGCCACGCTGCCAGCTGCTGTTCCGGCGTATCTGCTGTCAGCATCAGCCCGGGACCATCGATAATCATTACTTCTCCGTCAGCCCCAGGATAACCCATGACTTTCCACTCATCCTGACTCTCTGCAACCTTCATCCATCCCGCTTGTGCAGGCAACTGATCCAGCCTGCCTGCATACATCAGGGCATAGCGGTTGGCAAAATAATAATAGGGGTCAGCCTGTCGTCCGATCCAGAAACAACCCTCATCGTATACGTTCTTCAAGTAATTGAAGGATGCCTGTCCGGCGGCTGTGTTGAATTTTAATGCTCCTGCCAGCGGCAGTTCGCCCTCAAAGCTCACGTACCAGCTCGCCAGCGCCGCCGGATCACGATTGATGATCCATCCACCCGTCCCATCGTTCTCGTTACTCGAATCGTCCAAATTGGCAAAGGTGGCGCCGCAAGCTTGCTGACGAAATGCCGCCTGATCCACAGGCACTGAAGCGAACCCAAGCGCTTCAGCCCAGGTCTGGTTATAGAAGATGACTGCAGCCTGGGGAGCAACCGGCAGAGCTATCAGCTCATCTCCTGCTGTAAACGGTTCAATAAACACATCAGGAATATCTGCCTGCGCTTCCGCACTCAACCCCCATTCGGGGTCGTCCACATAATTTGTCATATTGACCGTGAAAAATTCATCCTCCAGCATGGAAAGGTTGTAAGGATGCAAGGCGACCAAACCCGGTACATCCCCGCTTTCAAGACTGTCGATCAAACGACCAACGAGGACTTCCTCACTGCCCATTGCTTCCACATTCACCCAAATTCCATAGGGATTGGTCAACGAAAACTGAGTGGCAATCGTTTCCAATGTCTCAGCTGCCTGCCCTCCCCAGGGGTGGAAGAAGCGGATCGTCACCCCATCCAAAGCGTCAACATTAACCTCAATGGTCCGAGTCGGTTCTGGGGTGGGTTCCTGGGTCGCAGTTGGCGCCCAAGTGGGGACAGATGTTGCTGTCGGGTCATTGACAAATGATTCTGTCTCTGCTGGGGTGGGAGAAGGTGCGCCACAACCCATCAGTAAAAACACGCTGATAAGAATTAAGCTGTAGCCAAAAAAATGCAGGAATTTATTGCGATTAAATTTTTTCATTGAATAATTATCAAGGGAACAGGAATAAAAATCAAGATAAATAAGACCAGGGCGATCACACCAAGCACCTCGCGCTTAGGGTCAACAGGTGTGATGTCGTCCAGCGG
>DIXG01000077.1:29996-32945 GCA_002436005.1 Anaerolineaceae bacterium UBA6086
CGCAGCCAGTAGAGAACAGGGGAAAGATTCCCAAAGTCAGCTGGTTGTGGCAGTAATTCACCGAAGGTAAGATATTTTGCTAAAAGATAAAAAATGGAATTGCCTTCCAAAAAGTGAACATACCCTTCCGGTAAATCCGCTTCAATGGGACCGAGGCTTGAGAGATTGAGCCCAAGAAACAGGATTGGGACCGCAACAAGCAGACCGATCAACGGACCTGCAATTCCAATATCCATCAAATGCTTTTTGTTCTTTGGAATTTCCTTCATACTGATAAATGCCCCCATAGTCCCAAATGCGCTTAATGGAAGGGGAATAAAATACGGCAGTGTGACCTTTTCCCCATGAGCTTTGCCGACCAGATAATGTCCCAACTCATGAGCAAGCAAGATGCCGAGCAAACTGGCGGCGAAAGGCCAACCGCTCATCAAATATTGGAGGAATTCACTTAAAGACAGCTGGAATGGGTTGGTAACCTCCGTCATCGAAAACTGCGCTCCAGTGAACATCACACTCAGCAGAGTCAGAAAGAATAAAAGGAGATTGACCCAAACCGGTCCAATCTTAGCCTGTGGGGGCTGGTCAACAATCAATATGAACTGTGACTCATCACTCTTTCTAAAAAGCGGCATCAGTCCCATAGGCGATAGTTTTTCGTTCAGCCGGTCATAGGCAGCTTCGCTGTCCTCAGATCGCAGATGCCCATCATATCGCGCGCGGTATCCCTGTTTCAGTCCGCCCGTTGTGATGCTTTCAATGGCAAAGACATCCTTCACCATCGTGGTGATGGCAGCAGTATCCTCTTGCATTCTTCCAGCAGTTTCTTCATGCATCCTTGCTCTTTTTTGCTAATGACACAGGTTGTTTTCCAATAGTGGGGTTAATTAAACCATATTTGTCGAGATTTACCAAATTTGACGCAAGGTCAGATTGTCTACTTGCTACCTTTCCCACAGACAGTTTGACAGCGTTCTGAGCCCTTAGTACAATGCTTCTGAATAGTTATTTCCCCATTCTTGCCGGTTTTAGGAGATTCTATAAATGCGCTCAACCCACCGCCGATATCAGATGACCATGAGTGTGCTTCTTATGTTGGTGATCGTAATGTCTGGCTGCCAGAGGAGCGACCCTATCTCCACAGCTGAACCAATAAATACGATTGAGCCAGCGCAAAATGCAGATATGACAGAGGTTATTGGCACAATCGCCGATTCGACCAAATTACCTGAAGAAAACATCACGAACACAGAAGAACAACAACCAACAGAACAACCAACCGAAACGAACCGCCAGACACAATTAACGCCTGCGCCCACTTTGAGTGATTGGCGCGACGCACCAATCTCACCAGAGACAATCAGCGAAAGGGTGCGCCAAATTTACCAGGAAGGTCAGCAGCAGGGCAGAGATCCCCACAGTTTTTCTGTGATCGGAGACTGCCAGGCGATCCCGTTTGTCTTCCTGGGGCCTTATGGCAGAGGTGAACTGGAACCCGAAGCAGCCGAGAGCCAACTGTGGAATGCCATTAATACATTCAATCCCTCCTTCAAACGCTGGTCTGTTACCGCACGTGGCGGGTTCACAGCAGCATCCATCCTTAATCCACTTCAAGCAGACCCGGAGCAATGCAAACCCGGTGAAACTCCCCTTTCCTGTGAATATCGGCTCAACAACCCGGCATTCGTCCTGATCACACTCGAAACCTGGTTGGACCCAGACACAGTGGATCGCTATGAAATCTATCTGCGCCAGATCGTTGAGAAAGTGCTTGAACAGGGATCTGTCCCTATTCTGCTCACAAAGGCTGATTCATCAGAACTGCGTGGAAAAGAACATGTCATCAATCCAGTCATTGTCCGGGTCGCTTATGAAAACCAGCTTCCTCTGGTCAATTTTTGGCGAGCGGCGCAATACCTCGACAATTACGGCATAGACCCGGAGCGTGA
Organism: Anaerolineaceae bacterium UBA6086; assembly: GCA_002436005.1. Classification (GTDB taxonomy): domain Bacteria; phylum Chloroflexota; class Anaerolineae; order Anaerolineales; family Anaerolineaceae; genus Brevifilum. Next base: position 31,943 of record DIXG01000077.1, read on the forward strand.
GGGTTTTCACCTCAGTGATGCCGGTTACAAACTCAAGAACACGCTTGCACTGCGTGCCCTTTACCAGGTGTGGACCGCTGTGGAAGGTGTTGACCAGAAAGAAGCAGTCGTCCCTACCGCAACCGGGACACCTGAACCCACGCTCGATCTCGATGTGGCAGCGCTCAATGTAGATTGCAGCACTGGATGCATTTTCTTTGGCGCAGCACAATCCGTCGATGGCGATATTACAGGCGCAGGCGTCTATGCCTATCATCCTGAAAACCGTGATTTAACACAAATATTGCCAGATGGGTTTGATCTCCAGGATGTGAGTGAAGACGGACAGCGACTGCTCGTAAATAACAATCACCGGCTTTTTGAAGTTGATTTGGGTGCCGAATCCTCCTCACTGCTCACCGAGTCATTCAAATTTTATGGCAAGCAAGGTGCCTACTGGGATAACCAGGATGATGAAATCATTTATTTGGATGAGACTGCGCCGCTGCAAACCGAAACCGGGACTGCTTATAACCTGATCCCTGCAGCTGACGATGAAAGGCTTATCTTCGAATGCGGCAGCTGCCAATCCAAAGATTATTGTCAATCTGAAGGCATCTTTACTATGACGCCAGATGGTGAAATCAGCCAAATGGAGACGATTGCCAAGCCTGTCTATTCTCCGGATGGCAGCCGAGTTGCTTTTCTGAACCCGGACGCGGCAACGGCGGAAACCTTTTTTCACACCCGTTACCTTGTTTTAGAAGATACAGACGTTGGTATTGCCAGCCGGCGAATTCTCTATTTTCCAGATGTTTCAGGCTTCATGGTCTACGCCGATGTAGAGACCTATGCATTTTCCCCTGACAGCAGCAAAGTCTTCATTCTTTACGATGTTTATAGCGAATACTATGAATATTCCTTACGGTTACAAACCTATTTGTGGGATCTGAATACCGGCGTTCGGCTGGATATGGGTCTGCTGCAAGGCGCCAGCGCTTCTCTCAACCCCAGGATTGCCTGG
>DIXG01000077.1:32993-33722 GCA_002436005.1 Anaerolineaceae bacterium UBA6086
GCCTTTAGGGCGCTTTTTCTGAAATTTCTTTGATCTCAATCTGGTAATCTGCTTTTTGGCGTGTGATTGGCGTGGTGCCGCTGATCACAAGCACAACAGAATCGACTTCCTTACCCAGTTCAACTGTTACACTTGCATGGTTGTTTTCATCCAGCTCAACCGGCAAAACGGTTATTTCGCTGCCAAAGCGAATCATGGATATTCGGAAGGTTTGCGGCAGTAAATTTTGGATGCGAACAAATCCTTCTGCCTTCCAACCACCCTCATCCATCTCAAAATCCGTGAAGTAGTCCAGCGCGTCCACCTGAATGTCGTCGATCACCATCCCAACCCCGTTGACCGCCGCGTCCGTAACATAATCAAAGCGCACAGTGACATTCCCACCGGCAAATTGGCTCAGATCCACACGCTCTTGCTGCCAGCCATTTGTTTGTCCATTCAACCCACAACCATAGCTGTTTCCAGAAGGATTGTCCCATGTGCAAGAGGTGGTGGGTAAGATCTCCCAGATTTCTCCATCCGTGGAAGCCGAAACAAATACATAATCATAATCGGTTTCAAGGTCATACCAGGTTTGATAGGTCATCTCAACCTGACCTGTGACATTGGTCAGATCAAAGTCGCGTTCAAGCGACATATTGGAATGATCACCCATATTGGACCAGAAAAAATAATCACCAGAATAGGGATCCGTCGGCAAAATTGAAGCCGATGCAGCACCTGTCAAAT
>DIXG01000101.1:0-2801 GCA_002436005.1 Anaerolineaceae bacterium UBA6086
CCCCTCGATAGTTTCCTGACAGGCGCTTATGCAGCACATCCAACCGCGTCAACCGACCAGCTCGAATTAGCCTTTCGGATTAACCCGACCACCGTCCTTGATGGCGATGTCAAAGTCAAAGTGCTGCAGGTCAGCGCAAACGGTTCCAGCTGGACAGTTTCAGACACCTTTACTCAAAGTATCGAGGTGGCTCCTCAATCATCCCCGGCATACGTTGCCAAAGCACCCGCAGATTGTCAAAGCTTCTCACCCTGCTATGTCAATTCTGGTGATGATGCCAGCACAGGACAGGGCACAGGATTGCGTGATGCCATCCTCTCCCTCAACCCTGGAGATGAGATCTTCATCCTTAACGATTACGTGATCAAGAACAACACGATCCTGGTTGACAAGGATCTCGCCATCATTGGTCAGGATAAAGCCAGCCTTGCCACAATTGGCACGGACTGCAGCCAACCCCTGCTCAAATTCACCCAATCGGGCAGTTTGGAAAACCTGACCATCAACGATGGCAATTGCAGTATTCCCACCTCACGCAATCTCGTTGAAATTGACAGCGCTGGCGATGTGGCAATTGAACACAACACATTCAGCTCCGGCAAACGCGCCATCCACATCAAAGACAACACTGGTGATGTGACAATTGCTTTCAACCAGCTTTCAGGCAACCAGGACTATGCCATTTACCGTGAGACTGGTACAACAGGGTCTGGTTGGGTAAATATCTTTGCCAATAACACCTTTAACAACCGCACTGGTTTCCAGGTGTTTTGCGGCGGATTTGGCAGTGCAGACCATAACTACTGGGGCGCAGGGATTTCTCCCGCTGAAAGTATCTCAGGGTGTTCCTTTTCAAACGGAAAACAGCTGGGTGCGGCTATCCTGCTGGATACAGAAACTGCCGGTGTCCAAGCCATCCGAAAAACAGTCACCAATACCTTATCCTATGCATTCAATGACCGAATTGGTGTTGCCCATCCAACAGGACAAATTGATTATGACCTGATCATTGTCAACCATGGGCAGGGCACAGAAACGAATATCCCGTTTCTTTCATCTGGCGCAGGCACCCTGAAAGCGTGCTCTATTTTTTATGATGTCTTCCTTGCAGATGATGCTGTTGCCCTCAATCTTGATCTTTCCCTCAGATATGATTTGAATTCGACATGCGTTTCCACCATCGAGTCCAACACCTACTGCGGCCAATCTGACAGCAGCAAATATCCGCTGTGGTGGTACGATCCAGCAAGCAATGTAACTGACGGCTGGGATACGACTGGCCAGGCACCAGGTGGCACAGCCGCTGGTGGGGCAGAAGGACAGACTACAACCTGTCATCTAAATAAAAAGGAAATCAGAGTTGCAATCGATCTTTCCGGGCGGCCCGGGATCAATTCTGATCTCAACTACACTCCTTTTGTGGTTGGACTGCCAATTGTAGATGGCGTGACATTGTCCCAATTCACTGCGACTTTTGATGTCGATAAGGTGAATCTGATGTGGATGACCTCCAGCGAGACCAATATCAAAGGGTTCTACGTGCTGCGCAGCGAAAAGGAAAATGGAACTTACACCCGCAAATCCTCACAAATTAGCGCCATTGGGGATAGCTATATTGGCGGGATCTATAACTACGCCGACACCACCAATATTACATACCAGAAGACATACTATTACAAGATTGAGGTGATCAGTACCGAGGGCGCATCCATTCAAATCCTTGGCCCGGCGAGCGTGCTGACAAGCACACCAACTCCCACAGTCACACTCACCCGTACGCCCTATCCAACCCGAACGCCGTTTCCAACGCAAACACTTTACCCAACCAGATACGTCACTCCCTACTATCGAACGCCAACGCCCATCAGCTATTCCACAGCCACACCTGTCGGAAGGCCTACCCAGGTGCGCACCTATGGTCCAACCTCGACATCGGACGGCATCTATCCAGTTGAGGATCCTGATTTCGACAATGATCCAGATTCCGCCTATCCACCCTATCCATTCCAGACAGCCTATCCTGATGGGTATCCTGCGCCCGGGGATGATGCGGTTCAAACGGCAACTGGTGAAAATCCTGCAAGCGAAAAGACACCCGGATCGAGCCCTTCACCCACCCCATCCACACCGCCTGGTGGACAGGAACCAGATGATTCACTGGAAGCGCGCAGCCTGCGGTGGTTTTTCATTCTGATAGGCGCAGCAAGCGGATTGGGGCTTCTTGGCGCTGTTGGAGTGATCCTGGCGAGAAAATATTTGAGCTAATAACCCACTGATTTTTTGACTTTTAGGCTGATTTGTGCTATTCTTTGCTGGACTTAAAATTCAGCTTTTCAGGAATAGTTTATGCAGCGCGAGCGTGTATCCGAAAATGTTTACTGGTTCCAAAGCGAAATCTATGCCCAGGTCTGCGCAGGGGTTGTCATTGGTCCACAGTGGGTCGTATTAATCGATACGCTCATGCCACAGGAAAGCCTCGTAATCAGAGAGTTTATCGAACGAAAATTAGGCTTACCCGTCCGCTACGTCATTAATACTCATCACCATGCAGACCACAGTTGGGGAAACTCATTTTTTCCTGGTGCAACCATCATCGGGCATGACCTCTGCCGTAAAATGTTGAGCGAACGTGCGCCCTCCGCATTAGAGGTTGCCAGCCAGGATAACCCGCTTTATAGGCAAATCAAAATTCTCCCCCCGCAGATCACCTTTCGTGAGGGCACGCTGACCGTGCAGGTTGGCAAAAAGCATCTGACCCTGATGACCACGCCCGGGCATTCAGATGACGGCATATCTGTGCT
>DIXG01000101.1:2882-5550 GCA_002436005.1 Anaerolineaceae bacterium UBA6086
AATATCACCTATCTTAAATCAATTGAAAAAGCAGTGAGGACAGCAAAACGCAGAAAGAATCCTCTGGAAATTTTGGATAGCATCGATGTGGAGGCTTGTGGAAAAAGCCGCATTCTTTTAGGGGGACTGGCACCAGATCTTCACAGGCGAAATTTGAGAGCGCTCTACCAACAATCGATCAATGCGGATAAGGATTCCCTCTCCGGGTCGGAAATATCTTAAAAACTGAACAAACTGACCAAAAGCATAACCCCCATCATCAACAAAGGTTCAGCCCAAAATGCGACACCATGGCGCGCCTCCTTGATTCCCGTTACAAGGCTGGTCAGCCCGTAGGCAGCACCAACCAGGATCAAGCCATTTTGGATGGACGAAAGCGGCAGATAGTTTAACCCAATAGCCAGCTGAGTAATCACCAGGCTGTTCACAATCGCCCATGAGACATGCCATTCCCCCAATCGTAAATGAAAAGACCTGGCAACCACCATCAACCCACCAATTGCAATCAGGGGTAGGCGGATGTATAAACGCAGATCAGCAGAAAAAACAGCGATCACTAAAAGGAGATAAAGGGCAAATGAAAGCCCGGTTAGACCCATGCGGGCAACAGGATGTTGCAACTTCCCCTGGGCGACAACATTATATTCCGCAATGAAAACGGCAATCATCAGCAAGCTGCCCAGCACATAAGCCACCCACCAGTAGGGACTGCCAGCAAAGGCGTTCATTGCAATCCCAAGGACCAGCGTGGTCATTACTGGGATGATCCAATGGCTTGCTGAAAACCAATGCTCTGCCGACTCAGGACGACCAGGATGAGAGCGTAACAGCCAATCCATCCCTGCAGCAGCCAAAATTGCGGTGAGGATGGTGACCACAGTGCTGAAATCCAGGTAAAAAGTCAGCACAATTCCAAACAGTGAGAAAGAGAACAATTGCGCCGGAAAGGACACCAGCTGCGTCAGTGCAAAGGCAAGCAGAATTGCAGCGCTTACAATCGATAATCGGTTGATTTCTGGCAGGGAATCTCGCAACTTCATGGCGTAATTTTACCATGCTGAAACAAAAAATATCCGTGCTATACTGCACAAACGCATTTCCCGTTATTAAATGAAGGGAACACAGACTAATGAATACGTAAACTCGTATTTTTGATAGCTTATTAGCGATGTATGTGGTAAAATAATTAATTGTATGAACACAAGTTCTGAAAACAAAATTGAGACACCCAATATCATTCAAGCGCTGGTTGCTGGCTTCAATACAATTGCCAGTAAGCCATACTTGATGTTGTTCCCGATCCTGCTGGATATCTTCCTATGGTTCGGTCCATCCTGGCGCGTGGATACGCTTTTTCGCCCTTTCATTCAAAGCTTTTCTAACCTGCCCGGGTTGCAGAATACGGAATATGCCGGCATCTTAAAAAATTACCAGGCAATCTGGCAGGAGATTGTCAATAATTTCAATCTGGCAGTTTCAATAAGGACAGTTCCGATTGGCGTGCCCAGCCTGATGACATCCAAATCTCCATTTCTAAATCCGCTGGGCCAAACGCTCCAGATCAACCTGGAAACAAGTACTCAATTTATTGGGATGTGGATCGTTTTCCTCCTTGTGGGCTTTTTAATTGCCAGCCTGTATTATGAAAACATTTCCAACAATGTGATCCCGACCACGCAAAATCATACCCTGTCTTCCTTTTTACGCACCTTTTCGCAAATCATCCTGATGCCGCTTTTGTTACTATTGATCTTGTTGCTGCTTTTGGTGCCTGTTCTGTTTGTTTTTTCCCTGATAGCGATGATCAGCCCAACCATCAGCCAGTTTCTCATGGTATTTGCCGGGGTAGCCATCCTCTGGATCCTTATCCCGCTCGTGTTCACGCCGCATGGGATCTTTCTTTACAAACAAAACCTGGTCGCAGCTATGATGACCAGCATCGGTGTCGTCAAAGTCTCAATGGGGAAAACAGCCTGGTTTATCCTGATCGGCTTTGTCCTGATTGAAGGGATGAATTATTTGTGGCGTATGCCACCTGTTGATAACTGGTTCCTCATGGTTGGAATCCTTGGACACGCATTTATTGTCAGCGCAGTCATCGCGTCATCCTTTTATTACTTTATTGACGCAACCAAATTTGCACAGACGGTGATGAATAAACCAAATCAACCTGTGTAAATTAACCAAGATCACGAAAAAGAAATCGGAGTAATAGATTGGCAAAACAACCTGGTTCTTATAATGCAAATGATATCCAAGTCCTGGAAGGGCTTGAAGCTGTGCGCCGCCGCCCGGGCATGTATGTTGGTGGGACTGACATCAAAGCCCTCCACCACCTGATCTATGAAGTTGTGGATAATTCGATTGATGAAGCCCTCGCTGGCGAATGCGATCGGGTGAATGTGATCATCCATGAGGATGAAAGTGTCACCGTTGAAGACAATGGCCGCGGAATCCCTGTGGATATCCACCCCGAAAAGAAAATCTCAGCACTGGAAGTTGTGATGACCACCCTGCACGCTGGTGGCAAATTTGGCGGTGGCAGCTACAAAGTGTCTGGCGGCTTGCACGGCGTTGGCTCTTCGGCTGTTAATGCGCTTTCGGAATGGTGCGAGGTGAAGGTATATCGTGATGGAAAAGTATATTTTCAGCGCTATGAACAAGGCAT
>DIXG01000101.1:5565-13615 GCA_002436005.1 Anaerolineaceae bacterium UBA6086
TTGATAAAGAGATCACCTTCCACTTCGAAGGCGGCATCTCATCATTTGTGAAATATCTCAATCAAAATCGTGACCCGATTCATGATGTTTTTTACATTGAAAAGGAAGTGGACAACATCGGAATCGAAGTCGCCGTCCAGTTCAGCGACACCTACTCCGAAGCAGTCTACTCCTTTGCAAACACCATTAATACCATCGATGGCGGAACACACCTGACCGGTCTACGCATGGCTCTGACCCGGTCGATCAACGACTTTGCCCGCAAAGCAAACCTCTTGAAGGAGTCCGACCCGAATTTCTCCGGTGATGATACCAGGGAAGGTCTGACTGCTATCGTCAGCATCAAACATCCTGATCCGCAATTTGAGAGCCAGACCAAAGTCAAATTGATGAATGCAGAAGTGCAAACCTATGTTCAACAAGTTTTGAACGAAGGGCTGACCAGTTTCCTTGAACAAAATACAACCACAGCCAAGAAAATCATCCAAAAGTGTCTGACCTCTGCCCGGGCGCGAGCGGCTGCTCGTAAGGCGCGTGATCTTGTTATCCGTAAATCAGCCTTAGAAAGCCTGACGCTTCCCGGTAAGTTGGCAGATTGCTCCGAAAGAGACCCCACTCGTTCCGAGCTCTACATCGTTGAGGGTGACTCGGCTGGCGGTTCCGCCAAACAGGGTCGAGATCGCCACTTCCAGGCGATTCTGCCGCTGCGCGGCAAGATCCTCAACACAGAGCGAGCCCGACTGGATAAGATCCTCAATAATAACGAGGTAAAAGCCCTGATTTCCGCCCTGGGCACCGGGATCGGGGAAGGTTTCAACGTCGAAGGGCTGCGCTATGGGCGAATTGTGATCATGACCGATGCCGACGTGGACGGCGCCCACATCCGCACCCTGCTGCTGACCTTCTTCTTCCGCTATATGCAGCCCTTAATCGAAACCGGGCATTTATTTATTGCTCAACCTCCCCTTTTCCTCATCAGTCACGGTAAGGAAAAAGAATATGTCTATTCAGAGGAAAACAAAGATCTGATCATCAAAAAGATCAACGCTGCTGGTGGAAAATATGGCCTCCAGCGCTACAAGGGTCTTGGAGAAATGAACCCTGAGCAGCTGTGGGATACCACAATGAATCCAGACAACCGGACGCTGCTGCAGGTCAGCATCGAAGATGCTGCCGAAGCAGATCGCACCTTTGACATGCTGATGGGCGCTAAAGTTCCGCCGCGACGTCGGTTCATCCAGACCCACGCCAAAGAAGTGCGTAATTTGGATGTGTAGACCATAAACAACTATCAAAAGGCTGCGTTCATAGGATGCAGCCTTTTTTGATTAACTGAGATTAGAAAAAGCCAAAATCAACTGTTGTATAATCATCAATATGATCCGAAAGATTCTCCATCTTGATCTGGACGCGTTCTTCTGCGCCGTAGAAGAAAATAGAAACCCCGAACTGAAAGGGAAACCTTTTGCTGTGGGCGGAAAAGCTGATCAGCGCGGGGTCGTTGCCTCCTGTTCCTATGCGGCGCGCATGAAAGGGGTTCGTTCTGCAATGCCGATGGCAAGGGCAATACAGCTATGCACGGATCTGATCGTCGTCTCTTCGCAGCATGCCAATTACAGCCAGGTATCAAAAGAGGTGATGGCGTTAATCGAAATCTCACCCCTCATTGAAAAGATCTCAATTGATGAAGCCTTCATTGACGTGACCGGGTTGCCCGAGCCTATCTATACCATCGCGGAGACACTGCAAAACCGTGTCAACAGCCAGATGCAATTGCCGGTTTCCATCGGCGGTGCAACCAATAAACTGGTTGCCAAAATCGCCAACGATTGGGGGAAATCCCAGAACAAACAGCCTACCCCACCTAACGCCATTACGATCATTCCCCCTGGCGAAGAAGCCAGCTTTCTATCACCGCTGCCAGTGCAATCATTATGGGGAATCGGACCTAAATCCGCAGAAAAATTAGCCGGGATTGGCATCACAACGATTGGCGCGCTTGCCAATACACCGGTTGAGACGTTAGAGATGCTCTTTGGACGCTTTGGCCCAGATCTGCAAGATCGTGCCCGTGGAATTGACACGCGACCGGTTGAAACCGAACATGATGTCAAATCTATCAGTAACGAGATCACCTTCGCACAGGACCTGACCGACAGAAATACCCTTCTGCATGCCATTCAAAAATTGTCTGACCAGGTGGGAAGACGCTTACGCAAAGCGGTTCTCGCTGGATCGACCATCCAAATCAAGCTGCGCTGGTCCGATTTCACGACAATCACGCGCCAGGCAACCCTGCCCTCAAGCACAAACCTGGACCATGAAATTTTTGCAACAGCAGCAGCCTTGTTTGAAGAAAACTGGGATAAAAATCGTCCTGTTCGCCTGGTGGGGGTCGCAGTCACAGGTTTGGGCGAGCCTATTCACCAGCTAACGCTCTGGGAAGATTCCCATGAGAGAAAAGCCAGCTTGTTAAATACGGTGGATGATCTTCGTGAACGCTACGGAGCGGATATCATCAAACGTGCAATCCAGCTTAACGATAAAAGGCACCCATCTCAAGAAGACGATTCAACAGAAGAATCATGATTTAGGGGAAATTCATCAGCTGATCAGAAATCTGCTTTATTCTTGAAGCATTCTTTGATAAACCTGCACCATCTGCTGAACGATGTTTTCCCAGCTAAAGGATCGGGCAAACTCGGCAGCGTTCCTCCCCAATTCCTGCCGATGATCCTCATTGGTAAATAACAGGCGGAGTCTATCCGCCAGCGCCTCAGCGTCCTGTGAGGGAATAAAGTAACCCGTCTTCCCTTCCTGCACCAAGATAGCCAGACCCCCCACTTTAGAAGCAATCACAGGAGTGCCGCAAGCCATGGCTTCCAGCGCCACCATTCCAAAACTTTCATAGAACGACGGCATCACAACAACTTCAGCAGCTGCATAATAATACGGAAGCGTTAGCTGGCTGCGCTTGCCTAAAAACACAACCATATCGCCCAGTCCTAAATCCCGGCAAAGATTCTGTAAACGCAGCATCTCGGTGTTGAGCTGCTCACGATCCTCATCAGGGTCTCCACCAATGACCACCAGGTAATGGGGGCAGGAGAATGATTTGCATTTTCTTTTTACAATCGCCATCGCCTCAATCAGCGTGTCCACGCCCTTCAACGGTTCAATGCGACCCACAAACAACGCCACCCTTTTACCAGGTTCAATGCCAATCGCTTCCTTTGCTTCATCCTTTGGAATGGGATAAAAATGATGAATATTTACACCAGGTGGGATAATCGAGACTTTTTGATGGTTTACCCCATAAAGCATCTCAAGCTGAGACCGCTCAGCTTCTGTCGCCGCAATGATGCGATCAGAGGTATTCATTACATTGCGTTCGCCCTCAATGCGGTAATTTCCTTCACGTTCTTCTTCCGTCCTGCCCACCCGCTGCTTCATCAAGCCCAGGGTATGAAACATCTGGACCATTGGCACCCCCCAGGCAGTCTTCAAAATATTGCCTGCGATGCCTGAAAGCCAGTAATGTGAGTGGACAAGGTCATAATGGATGTGTTTCTTTTCGGCAAAGTCTAAAATCCTTTCCGCAAAGATATCTGTATAAGAATTGAGATGTTCCTTTGCCAGGTAAACTTCAGGACCGGCTGGAATGTGGACGACCCGGTTAAAGTATCCCAGGTCATGAGATACTTGCGGAATGTGTTCATCCTGTGAGCGGGTGAAGACATCCACATGCACGCCCACACGGCCAAGAAATCGCGTGAGTTCCCGTACATAGACATTCATGCCGCCAGTATCCTTGCCGCCCAGGATGGCTAAAGGACAGGTGTGGTAGGAAAGCATCGCAATATTCATCCGTTTTTCTCCAAAATTTCTCTTGTAATTTATCAAATCTTACTGGTATAATCGTGTGCACGCCAACGTAGCTCAGCGGTAGAGCAGACGCTTCGTAAGCGCCAGGTCGAGGGTTCAAATCCCTCCGTTGGCTCTCCGATATTGCATCCAAACAGCCAACCAGGCTGTTTTTTGTTATTTCTGGATTAGCCTGCCAAATCGGCAAACCTTGTTATAATAATAACCGCAATCAATAGGAATTGGGAAAACTCTCACCATTTATGGAGGATCGGGTATGGCAAAAATCTGCGTCATCGGAACTGGTTATGTGGGATTGGTCACCGGCACTTGTTTCTCGGACATTGGTCATCAAGTCACCTGTTTGGATATCGACAAACATCGTATTGATCAGCTGAAAAATGGGGTCATGCCCATATATGAACCCGGTCTGGAACAAATTGTAGAGCAAAATGTCAATGCCGGGCGATTGAAGTTCACCACAAGCTACCCTGAAGGACTGCAGGATGCGGAATTTGCTTTCATTGCTGTTGGCACTCCGTCCAGCGATGATGGCGAAGCGGATATGCAGTATATAACGATGGTAGTCGAATCAATTGCCCAACATCTCTCGCATCCCATCATTATTGTCAATAAATCCACTGTTCCGGTAGGCACTGGCGATTGGGTGGCGGAGCTGATTGTCGAAAAGAATGGTCAGAATACGCCCAGCTTCAGTGTGGTTTCGAACCCCGAGTTCTTGCGCGAGGGTTCGGCAATCAACGATTTCATGCAGCCAGACCGGGTGGTCCTGGGGTCCACCGACCTTGAGGCTGCCCAGCAAGTAGCTGAACTTTACCAAGCGTTACGCGCCCCTATTATGATCACAGATCTGCGCACCGCAGAAATGATCAAATATGCCTCCAACGCCTTTTTAGCAGCGCGCATCTCTTTCATCAACGAGATTGCCAATATCTGCGAATCGCTGGGGGCAGATGTGCGTGAGGTTGCCCGAGGGATGGGCATGGACAAGCGCATTGGTCCATCATTCCTGGATGCAGGCCTTGGTTGGGGAGGCAGCTGCTTCCCGAAGGATGTCAAAGCCCTGGCATACATGGCGGCAACGCGCGGGGCGCACCCACAGCTTCTTCAGGCTGTGATGGATATCAATCAGAATCAGCGAAAGAGAGCCGTGATCAAGCTCCAGAAAGCCATGGGCAGCCTTGAAGGGAAAACAGTCGGGGTTCTGGGCCTCAGCTTCAAGCCCAACACAGATGATATTCGGGATGCACCCGCACTCGATATCATCCGAATGCTGTTGGAATCGGGCGCTCTTGTGCAGGCGTTTGATCCCCAGGCAATGCAAGCGAGCAAAGAAGCCATCCCGGCATTGGTGCTGCGCGAAAGTCCTTACGAAGTCGCAAAAGATGCTAACGCCCTATTATTAGCCACCGAATGGAATGAGTTCAAATCCCTCGATTTTGATATCATCAAAGAAAATATGCGTGGAAATGTGATTTTGGACGGACGCAACATCTGGTATGGACAGAATCTGCACGAAAAGGGATTCACCTACATCGGCATGGGTGTTCCATCTGCTCAAGAGTGATCGCTCCCTTTTCCGTTCTCAAACTAAAAAGCATCCCCTGAGAAGTGACCCGGGGATGCTTTTTTGATTCTGAAAGGATCGTTGATCACTTCAAACCATCTTCTGGTTCTTCGTTTTCTAAAGACGTCTCACTTCCTTTTGTGATATCAAACTCAAAGGCACGCAGCCTGTAGAGCACAAAAAGGTTTCCACCCATCAACACAATCGAGAGCAAAATCACCCAACCATAGCCCAGTCCAATTTGTGCCAGTCCGGCAATTAAACCGTTCACCAGCACCTCAAGCCCAAAAGCAGCCACCAGCCAGGCAGAATTCCTGCGAACAAAGCTCTGCAACACCAATACCGTCACCGTGATATGCATCACCAGGGCGGCAATGCGCTCAATCGAACCCGCGAGAGGCACGTAAAAAGGCACCTGCCACAACGCCTGAATCTGAGCAGCGATCTCCGGTTCAAGGGCAGTGGTTTGCGGATCAATATTCATATTTAAAAGCATCGTGATGAATGTTGAAAGCAAAGGCAGCCCAACCAGCATAACGCTTTCAGCACCGCCGTATCCCACACCCAAACCATAGGAGGATTCCAGAGTGTTGAGATTCTCTTTGATAAATCGCATCCCTGCCCACCGTACTAAAACGCCCAGCAAGGCGGCAAGCAGGATGCTGATAAAAACCTGCCAGATAAAGAGAGATTCCTCAGATAAAACAATTGTCCCACCTTCAACCAGAAGGGTGAACTCTCTCACCAGCAAGGTCTTCAAATTCTGGACAATGAGATACCCCATAACGCCGTAAAGGATCACCCGCCAGGTGACACCCAAACGTTTATTCAACCACAACCCGGCAGCCAGAGGTAAGTATAATGTCACCAGCAGTGCAACAATAATTGAAGTTAATAAAAGGAACACGGTTCCTCCATTTTTTCAGATGAAAGAATGATGCGCGCATCGAGTACCTGCGCACCCTGCCCGTCAGGAAAAACCAGCAGCGGATTGATCTCCACCTCAGCGATCTCAGGATGGTCCAGCGCAAGCTGGCTCAACCGCCCGATTGTGTCAATCACTGCCGCCAGATCGTAAGTCGGACCGCCGCGATAGCCTTCCAGCAGAACGCCGGCTTTTGTTGAGCGAACCATCGCGCGTGCCTGGGACCGTGTGAGCGGTGCCACGCCAAAACCCACATCCTTAAACAGTTCAACCATCACGCCGCCCAGGCCAAACATCATCAACGGGCCAAAATTTGGATCCCGTCGCATGCCAACAATAACTTCCATCCCCTTTGGTGCCATTTTTTCCACCAGGAAACCGCTGATTTCGGCATCCGGAACTGCCTGTGAGATGTCTGTCCTCATCTTCCGCACTGCGAGTTTCACTTCCTGTTCGGTCGCAAGGTTCAGGGCGATCCCTCCAAAATCCGATTTATGCAGCACCTGCGGAGAGATGATTTTAACCACCACTGGGTATCCAATTTGGCCAGCAATGGCAGCAGCATGAGCCGCATCCACCGCAACAGCTCCTGGAACAAGGTTCATCCCGTATGCTTCAAGGATTGGGCGGGTATCTGCTTCCCCCATTGCTTGTCCTTTGGCTTGCCCGAGCATTTCATCCACACCCGCTTGACCTGGCGTGGAAAACTGCATGGCTGGCTCAGGCAACTGGACTAACCAATCCCGGTATTGCGCCATTGCACCCAGGATCTTTCCGGGCACATCAGGGAAAATGCTCATCGGAACGTTGTTCTGGTGCAGCACCACACGAGCTTCAGCCAGCGACTGTTCACCCACCATGCATGCCAGTGTCGTTTTTTCGCTCCCCCGGGTGGAATCAACAATCGCCCTGGCAACATCACCGGGGTTCACCAGCGCCTGCGGCACAAGGATGGGTAAAAACACGTCCACAGCGGGGTCATCTCGCAAGGTCATCAGGCAGTGTGCAAACTCCTCGGGCTCAGCCCCGCCTAACATGTCTACCGGGTTTGCCACCTGTGCGCTTGGGTTCAGCTTTTCTGCCAGTTTTGCCTGCTGGTCCGCATTGATCTCTGCCAGTTCAAACCCATGGGCAGCCAGTGAATCCGATGCGAGTGCTGCCGGACCGCCAGCGTTGGTAAAGATTGCCACATTTTGTCCGCTCGGCAGCGGCTGGCAGCTCAGCGCCCAGGCTACATCAAACAGTGCGCTCATATCCTGCACTTCAATCACACCAGCCTGTCTGAAAGCCGCCTGGTAGGCAGCATAAGCGCCTGCCAGGGAACCCGTATGCGAGGAAACAGCCTTTGCACCCGCCACAGACTGACCTGCCTTCAAAAGTACGATCGGCTTCTTGCGTGAGACTTCGCTGGCAATGCGTAAAAACTTTGCACCGTCCTCAATCCCCTCCACATAAACCGCAATCACCTTCACGTTGGGATGCTCACCAAAATAGGCAATCATATCCGATTCATCCACATCCAGCTCGTTGCCCAGGCTGGCAAAATGCGAAAAACCAATCTGTTTATCCGCAATATAATCCACCACGCCCCCGCAAACTGCCCCGGACTGTGAAAGGAAACCAATTGAGCCCTTGGCAGGCAAGCCCTCAATAAAGGTTGTGTTCAGTCCAGT
>DIXG01000063.1 GCA_002436005.1 Anaerolineaceae bacterium UBA6086
ATCATAGCCCAATCCGGTGAAGTTTAAGGTATGATAGTATATCAGAACCACACCAAAGAAATCGAGATTGGATTGGACGGCAGAAAGAATGACTGACGAAATCACCCCCGAACTATTTGAACGGCTTGTGGATTTGGCTGCCTTTGCCTTTGACCCTGCTGAGGCAGAATACTTGCGGAAAGAGCTGAACAACCAGTTGAAGGCTATCCACCAGTTGGAGGCCGTCCCGCTTGAGGAAGATGTTCCGCTGGCATCTCATGGCGTGAGTTATCCTCCACAATCCAGGCCTGAACTACGCAAGGATCTCTGGGTTCCCTTCGAAAACCCGGATGAGATCCTGGCGCAGGCACCCCAGGTTGAAGATCGTTACCTGGGTGTTCCCGATATTCCCCATACAAAGTTGGATTGACGCTTATGTCTGCATTAGATTACGCTGCACACACGATTGCACAAAAAGTGAACGCTGGCGAATTGTCAGCAGTTGAGGTTCTTGAATCTGCGCTGGCACGGATTGAACAGGTTGAGGGTCGGCACGGTGCATTGGATTATGGTGAGCTGACCGATGAAGACAGGCAAAAGGTGCACGCCTTCATCACATTGACACAAGACCGTGCATATGCGCAAGCCCGTCAGGTGGATGCTCTGGTGAGTGCTGGTAAGTTGGCAGGTCCGCTGGCTGGGGTGCCGCTTTCCATCAAGGATATCTTCTGCGTGAAGGACACCCCCTCCACAGCAGCTTCCCGCATATTGGCAAATTTTGTTGCACCCTATACGGCAACGGCGGTTGAACGTTTGGAAGCAGCAGGCGCACTGACCCTGGGTAAGGTCAACCTGGACGAGTTTACCCATGGCTCCTCCACAGAATCCTCTGCATTTCAGCCTTCCACGCGCAACCCCTGGGATCCAGACCGGGTGCCGGGGGGGTCTTCCGGCGGGTCCGCCGCGTCAGTAGCGGCAGGTGAGGTGATGCTTTCCCTTGGCACGGATACCGCTGGCTCGATCCGACAGCCCGCAGCTTTTTGCGGTGTGGTGGGGCTGAAGCCCACCTATGGGCGGGTTTCACGCTATGGTTTAATTGCTTTTGGATCGTCGTTGGATTGCCCGGGATCTGTGGCGCGGGATGTGCGTGATGCAGCCTTGATGCTGCGGGTGATGGCAGGTGCTGACCCACGTGACAGTACGGCTTCCAGGCATCCGGTGCCGGATTACCTGGCAATTCTTAGTGAAGGTGTGAAAGGGCTGCGCATTGGTTTATCACCGGATTACATGCAGATTGCCTTCCCGGACCCACAAACCGGGGCACTTATTCGGCAGGAATTACCCGCAGAGATCCGTAATGCAACCTTGCGCGCAGCGGAAGCCCTGGCGGATCAGGGTGCAGAGATTGTCGAGAATGTTCCCATGCCCAATATGGTCTATGGCATCCCGGCTTATTTTGTTGTCAGCCGTGTCGAGGCAGCCTCAAACCTCCATCGCTTTGATGGGGTGAAATACGGCTATCGAACGTCTTCGGATTTTCGCGATTTGCACGAAATGTATCGCAAAACCCGTGCAGAGGGCTTTGGTCTGCAGCCGAAATTGCGTATTTTGATGGGTATGTATGTGAGTGCGGCTCAATACAGCGAGCAGTATTACCAACGGGCTTTACGGGTTCGCTCAATGATCCGCGCTGATTTTGAGTCCGCTTTCGATTCAGGTGGGGCTTACCGGCTGGATGCACTGCTGACGCCCACCACGCCCACCACTGCCTTCAAAATCGCCGATATTTATGGCGATTCTGTGCTGATGCAATATGCAGATCAATTAACGGTGCCTGCTAATCATGCCGGCATTCCCGGGATTTCGATACCGGGCGGGCTTGATGGGGACGGGCTGCCGATTGGGATTCAACTGCTGGCACCTGACTTTAGGGAAGAGATACTCTTCCGGGTTGGGTATGCCTTTGAGCAGGCGACCGCTGATGCGGCGTGGCGAAAACACAAGCCGCAGGTTTTACGATAGGTAAGGGCAAGCGAAAATGACAGAGTATGAAACCGTAATTGGGCTTGAAACACACATCCAGTTAAACACAGAAACCAAGATCTTCTGTGCATGCAAAGCGGACTCGTGGGAAGACCCTCCCAACACCAACATCTGCCCGGTGTGCGCCGGGTTGCCCGGTGTGCTGCCGGTTCTGAATGAGGCTGTGGTTCGCAAAGGGGCACTGTTGGCAGCAGCCATGCATTCGGAAATTCGGTTAAAGTCTTTCTTTGACCGCAAGAACTACTTCTATCCAGATCTACCTAAAGGCTACCAGATCTCACAGTATGACATGGCATTGGGTAATGGCGGCTATCTTGACCTGCCGATGCCAGATGGCTCGATCCGCCACGTTGGTATTACCAAACTGCATATGGAAGAAGATGCCGGTAAGACCAAGTATGAAAATGGACGCCGCTATGTGGACTTTAACCGCTGTGGTGTGCCGCTGGTGGAGATGGTCACAGGACCAGATTTACGCTCGGCGGATGAGGCTGCGCAATACCTGATCCGGCTGCGGCAGTTATTACGCTGGTTGGGTGTTTCAGAAGCGGATATGGAAAAGGGGCATCTGCGTTGTGATGCGAATGTGTCCATCAGGCCGGTGGGCAGCACCGTGCTGAACACCAAGACTGAGATCAAGAATGTCAACTCCATCGAAGCTGTACGCACTGCGATTATTAAGGAAGTTGAACGCCAGGTTGAACTGGTGGAATCGGGCGGCAGGGTGGAAGCCTGGACGCTGGATTGGGATGACACACATCATCGCCTGACCAAAATGCGTTCGAAGGAAACAGAAGCCGATTATCGCTACTTCCGTGAGCCCGACCTGCTGCCATTGGAGCTGGACGAAGCATGGCGCGAAGACGTATTAGCAAACCTGCCCGAATTGCCGCTTGAACGGCGAGCTCGCTTTTTGCAGGATTATGATCTGCCGGAGTATGACGCAGATATTCTGACGGCGGATCGGCCAATCTCGGATTATTTTGAGGCAGCAGTTGATGCTTATGCTGGGGATCCTAAGGTGGTTTCAAACTGGATCATGAATGAGATCCTGCGCATGCTCAATGAGCTGGGCATCAGTGCGGATCAGCTCCTGTTGAAGCCTGATCAACTGGCTGCAGTGATCAAGATGGTCGATTCGGGAACGATTAACAATGCCACCGGAAAAGCCCTGTTGAGCAAAGTGCAGCAAACTGGCAAATCACCGCTCGAAATTGTTGATGCGGAAGGGCTGGCACAGCTTAGCGATGATTCAGCGTTGCAATCCGTGATTGATCAGGTGCTGGCTGCCCATCCGGACGAGGTGATGAGTTTCCGCAGCGGCAAAGAAGGCTTGTTTGGCTGGTTTATGGGACAGGTGATGCGCGAAACGCGCGGCAAAGCCGACCCGCAGCTGACAAAGCAATTATTGCTGGATGCACTTTCAAAGCGAGACTAATCTCTTTGTACACCGTATTTACCGCATGAATAGACAAATCGTCTGTTTGAGTGAAATGAGTTATTGAGGGACCATAAATGCAATCCATTGGTCAATCTATTGTTCGTGTCGATGCAAAAGCAAAAGCGATGGGGCAAGCCCATTTCCCGGGGGATTTTAATCTGCCCGGTCAGCTTTATATGAAGATTTTATTTGCGAATCGTCCTCATGCGCGGGTGAAGGTGATTGATACTACAGCTGCTGAAGCGCTTCAGGGCGTCGTGGCAGTATTCACGGCAAAGGATGTGCCGGATAACATCTATGGCATGATCTTTCCGGATCAGCCTGTCCTGTGTGGACCCGACTCCAATAACCCATACGGCGACAGGGTGCGCTTTGTTGGTGACCAGGTGGCGCTGGTGATAGCTGAAACAGAAGCCATTGCCGCCAAAGCGCGGGATTTGATACGGGTTGAATTTGAAGACTTCCCGGTAGTTGCTTCGCTTGAGGAGGCACTTGCTGAAGATGCCCCTGTGATCCATCCGGATAAGGGGACCAATACTTTTTGTTCTTATAAGATTCGACATGGCGATGTGGATGCTGCTTTCTTGAATTGTGATGTGATTGTGGAGAGTGAATATCATACCCCGGTGCAGGAGCACGCCTATTTACAGCCCGAAGCCGGTCTCGCGTATCTTGACGAGCAAGGACGGATCACGGTTGTGGTTGGCGGGCAGTGCAACCATGAGGACCGCCATCAGATCGCTCATGCGCTCCAGCTGCCAGAGGAGCAGGTGCGGGTCATCTACCCTGTGGTTGGGGGTGCTTTTGGCGGCAGGGAGGATGTATCCATCCAAATTGTTTTGGCACTGGCTGTCTATCGCTTGCGTCAGCGCGGGATTGAACGGGCGGTGAAAATTGTCTGGAGCAGGGAAGAATCGATCAAGGGGCATGGTAAAAGGCATGCCTACAAGATCAGGGCGAAGTGGGGCGCCACCCGCGAGGGGAAAATTTTAGCTGCCGAGGTGGATGTTTACGGGGACGGCGGCGCTTATGCCTATTCTTCACACCCGGTGCTGGGTAATGCAGCTTTGATGAGTACGGGTCCTTACGAGATCCCGAATGTGAGGGTAAATGCCCGGGTGGTGCATACCAATAATGTGCCGGCCGGTGCTTTTCGAGGGTTTGGCGGGCCGCAGGGTGCATTTGCCGCTGAGATGCAGGTCAATAAAATTGCAGAGATTTTGGGCATGGATAAAGTGGAACTCCGTCTGCAAAACCTGGTGGATGAAGGCAGCCTGCTGAGTGTGGGCTCCCCGCTGCCAGCCGGCGTCACCATCAAGCAGGTAGTGAAAGAATTGGGAAAACGCACCGACTGGACGCATCGGAAAAACCTGGCACGGGATTTCGTTGCACGTTCAGGCCAAACCGCATCCGTCAGGCGTGGTATTGGGATGGCGTGTGGGTTTAAGAATGTCGGTTTCTCCTTTGGTACAGAGGAATTTTGCCATGCAAAGATTGAATTGCAGGGCGAATCTGAAATTGAAAAAGCGGTGCTTTATCATTCTGGTGCAGAGGTGGGGCAGGGGTCTCATACGGTTTTCAAGCAAATGACAGCTGAAGCGTTGGGCTTGCCGCTGGAGAAGATCGAGCTGGTTTTATCTGACACGGGCACATCCAATTACGCTGGCAGTGTTTCTGCCTCCCGTATGACCTTTATGGCAGGCAATTCGATCCGCGGCGCAGCGGAAGCTGTGCTGCAAAAATGGCAGCAGGAGGATCGCCCTGCGGTTGCAGAGTATGTCTATCACGCGCCCCGCACCTCCTCCTTTGATCCGGAGACGGGGCAGTGCACGCCCAACTTTGCTTATGGCTACTCGGCGGAAGTCGTTGAGGTTGAGGTGGATACGGAGACCGGTGAAGTTCGGCTGTTAAAGGTGGTATGCGCCAACGATGTTGGCAAGGCAATCAACCCGATGCAGGTTCAGGGGCAAATTGAAGGTGCTGTGGTGCAGGCGGCAGGTTACGTGATGCTGGAAAACTTCATCCAAAAAGAGGGCTATGTGATCACCAGCGCCCTCTCCAACTATCTGATCCCCACCGTGCTGGATATTCCTGTTGAGGTGGAATCGATCATCCTGGAATATCCCGACCCAATTGGGCCATTTGGTGCCCGCGGCATGGGCGAGATGCCCTACATGCCTCTGGCACCAGCGATTGTGGATGCCGTCCATGACGCTACAGGCGTCTGGTTCGAGTCTTTCCCGCTCACGCCCGAACGGGTGCTGCGCGGATTGGGAAAAATCACTTAGCTGTTTTTGTTCAACCAGTGTTGGATATAAAGCCTGGTTTGCTGGCTCGAGGGTCAAATAACCAGGCTTTGTTGTTAAGTATGCCTTAAAAAGTTGTTAATCTCTTGACAGAAAATCGAATCTCTTTTATAGTGATATTGTTCAGAACATATGAAGACTGGAACTATTGTGTCTACAGATTTTAGTATGATCCACCCCATTCATCGGCAGGACGTCACCTCGGGAATCGTTGATAATATCCTGAAGATGATTGCTGACGGCTATTGGGAACCTGGAGAACAGCTACCATCTCAGAGAAAATTGGCTTCGCTGATGAGTGTCAGCATGGCTTCATTGCGAGAGGCGCTCTATTCCTTGCAAGCGATGGGCGTTTTGGAAATGCGACACGGTGCCGGCACCTTTGTTTCCAGTCATACCATGGATCCAGGGGAAAAATTGCTTGAGTTGAGCCTGATTCTGGGTGGACTGGATGTCAAAATGTTTTTTGAGGCACGAGAGGTGATTGAGCCGGGTCTCGCCTGTCTCGCAGCCAACCATGCAACTGGCGCTCAGATCACTGATCTTTTTCAGATCCTTGAGGAACAAAGCGCAGCCTTTGAATCACAAGATGAGGACCGGCTGCACGATCTGGATCTGGAGTTTCATCAGCAAATTGCCGATATGGCAAACAATAAGTTCCTGTTCCAAATCAATGATATCTTGTTTAAAAACCTGGATAAGCTTTTCCGGGTTTTGCCTTTATCTAAGCCTGGGTGGGTGCTCCACCGGAAGGTGGCGGAAGCCATCCGGGACCATAATTGCGAAGTCGCTTATAGTGAAATGCAGGCATTGATCCACCGATCATTTACTAACTATCTGCCTTATCTTGAATCGGATCGGGTGCCTGTCGCAAAGTGAAGAAGGACTGATGTTCAGGATTAACGACCAACTATTTTAGAAATGACAGGATACAACGTGAAAAAAGTATTAGTCAACAAACCTATACACAATGATGCACTTGCAAGATTAGCTGAGGAAGTGGAGGTGTTGACACCTTTTACCGCCTCACGGGAAGAAATTTTGGAAATATTGCCCGAAGTTCAGGGGATTGTCCTGTGCGCAGGCTTCAAAATGTTTGCTGAAGAAATGAATTATGCCACCAGTATGGAAGTAATTGGCAGGCACGGTGTTGGGCTGGATATTGTAGATGTCGCTGAGGCGACCAAGCGCGGTCTGCCGGTGGTCTTCACCCCCTATGGCCCCACCGAATCGACCGCAGAACACGCATTCACCTTGATGATGGCTGCCACACGGCAGATTGCCTACCTGGACCGCGAGACACGCAAAGGAAATTTTGATATCCGCGATCACGTGGTCGGCTTCGAGCTTCTCGAAGCCAGGCTGGGTGTGATTGGCTTTGGGCACATCGGCCAGCGTGTGGCGGAAATGTGCCGTAAAGCCTTGAATATGAAGGTTTTTGTCTTTGATCCCTTCATTGATGAGAAAAAGATCTACGCTGCGGGCGCTGAGAAATGTGACACTTTGTTGGAGCTGATGGAAAAAGTGGATATTGTCTCCCTGCATATTCCATCGATTGAAAGCACACGCGGACTGATCAACAAGGAAGCTCTGGAAGCGCTTGGACCACAGGGCTTTCTGATCAACACTTCGCGCGGTGACGTGGTTGATGAAAAGGCGCTGGTTGAAGCGCTGAGAAACGGGACGATTGCAGGCGCAGGGCTGGATGTTTATGAACCCGAACCGCCCGCAATAGATAACCCCCTGTTTGCCCTCAATAATGTCGTCCTGACGCCTCACCTGGCAAGTTTTACTGAGCAAGGCCGACGGAGGATGGGGATGATGGTTGTTGAAGATGTGTTGAAGGTGCTCAAAGGCGAACTTCCAACATATTGTGCCAATTTTGACGTTTTGAAACAATCCAAATAATCACAGGAGAATTAAGAAACATGGAACCGAACCCACTACGACTGAAGCTGGAAAACGGAGAAACAATTTACGGAACGATGACCCAGGATTCGCGTTCGCCCTCCATCTCGTTAATTATGGAGCAGGCAGGATGTGACTTCTTGTTTTTTGATATGGAACACGGACCCAATGATCTGGGTGTTGTAACCGATATGGTCAAAGTCTGTCGGTTGACCAAAGTGGTGCCTTTGGTGCGTGTGCCCAATGATGAATACCATTTGATGGCACGCATTTTGGATGCTGGCGCGCGGGGGATCATGATCCCACGCATTGAAACCCGAGAACAGGTGGAGCGAATCGTTGAAAACACCCACTATCCACCCGTTGGTGTGCGGGGTTGTTCGGTTCCGAAGGGCCATAACAATTTCTACACCCAGGATCTGTGGCAGTTCACTGAAGAAGCCAACCGCGAAAATATGATCATTTTGCAAATTGAACGCAAAAAAGCGATTGAAAATATTGAAGACCTGGTTTCTGTTGAGGGTGTGGACGCTGTTGTGTTGGGCCCCAATGACCTTTGCCTCAGTATGGGGGTGCGGGAAAAGGATTATCTTTCTGTGCTCGAACCTGAAATTCAGGCCGTTCTGGATGCTGCCAAGAAACATAATGTGCCATGCGGCATTCATGTTGGCAATCTGGATTGGTTGATTGAATGGCAGCGGCGCGGCATGAACATCATTGCCTATTCCGATGATATCGCTTTCCTGCGGAGCGGCGCAAAAGCTGGTATTTCAAAACTGCGGGAAGCCAAATCTCAGGAAAACGGATAGAAATTTAGAGGTTGAAATCCTTGAGGTTTAATAAGATTAGGGTCAGTATTTAGATTATTGAAAAAGGAGGTGGTTCTGGCAGATCAGGATATTGGGATTAGAAAGTGTTTGAAGTGTAATCGAAAAATAGATACCAGAAGGTAAATGGAGATTTGAGATGAAAAAAGTTAGATTCTTAGTTCTTGGTTTGTTAATTGTTGTGCTGGCACTTTCAGCCTGCACGCCCCAGGCCGCAGAAGAGCCCGTTGTGGAAGAGCCGGCTGTGGAAGAACCTGTCGTTGAAGAACCGGTGGTAGAAGAGCCGGAAGTTGAAGAAGTGGAAGAGCCGGTCGTTGAAGAGACAGAAGAAGAAGTTGTCGCTGAACCTCCAAAGATCGCCTTGGTTCCTGCTGGCCGTGTTGGTAAGGAAGGCTACATGTTCCTTGCTGGTCAAGGCTACAAGATGGCTGCTGCCGATTTTGGCTTTGAAGAGCGAATTTTGGAGAGCGAAGTGGCTGAGGAATGGGAGCGGAACGTCCGCACCGCAGCGCAGGATGGCTATGAGTTCATTATTGGCGTTGGTTCCACCATGGCGGATGGCATTGTGAATGTGTCACAGGAATTCCCCGATGCAAAATTTGCGCTTGTTGATGCAAATCCCGGTGGCGATAATGTGATGGGTTTAATTGCGTTGGAGCACGAAGGTTCCTTCCTGGCTGGTGCACTGGCAGCCATGATGACCACGGAGACCAGCCTCGAGGGCATCAATGAGGAAAAGATCATTGGTTTCGTCGGCGGCATGGAAGTTCCCTCCGTCGTCCGTTGGTTCAGCGGCTTTGAGCAGGGCGCGAAATATATCGATCCCGACGTCGAGGTCAAGATTTCCTATGTTGGTTCCTTCAATGATCCTGCTAAATCCAAAGAGCTGGCATTAGCCATGTTCAATGAGCAGGGCGTGGATATTCTCATGTCCGTTGCCGGTGGTCCGGGTGATGCTGGCGTCTTCGAAGCAGTTGAAGAGACCGGTTTATATGGTATCGGCGCTGATATTAGTTGGGATGATGCTGTTCCAGGTCATGTCCTGACCTCTGTACTCAAGAAAACAGACGTCATGATCTATGAGACAATTGCAAGCTATATTGCAGGTGAATTCCAACCTGGAGAGGCTTTGTTTGGCGTTGCCTCAGGCGCAATGGATCTCACCGACATGTCTGCTATGGGTGATGCTATCCCACAAGAAGTGAAGGATAAGATTGACGAGATCAAAGCGATGATTACATCAGGTGAGATTGTTGTTGAGCGACCACAGTAATTAGTTAAGTGATAAGATAGGGCCTTTTTCTCCGTTTATATTACAAGCATTGCAACATAAGAAAAAGGCCCTTCTTTTTATCCATTTTTATGAGATTGGTGAATTGTTATGACAGAAGCTCTTTCCGTAAAAAACATCACAAAAGCCTTTCCGGGGGTTCTTGCGAATGACAATATTAGTCTCTCAGTTGAAAAAGGGACGATTCGTGCGATTGTTGGAGAGAACGGTGCCGGAAAAACGACCTTGATGAACGTGATTTATGGTTTATACCAACCGGATTCCGGGCAAATCTTCATCAATGGCGAAGAGGTTACATTCTCCAGCCCAAGGGATGCAATTGCTCAGGGAATTGGTATGGTTCATCAGCATTTTAAGCTGGTTCCCTCATACACATTGGCACAAAATATTGCCCTGGGCGTTGAGCCGCGCAAAGGGATTTTTATTGACGAACCCGCTTTGAATAAAAGCGTCAAGGCGATTGCAGACAAATACGGTTTTCAAATTAATGAACGGGAAGTTACGGTGGACGTTTCGGTGGGCGAGCAACAGCGCGCAGAGATTCTGAAAGCGCTGTATCGCGGTGTTGAAATCCTTGTCCTTGATGAGCCCACAGCCGTCCTGACCGATATAGAAACCAAGGAATTATTTGTGATGCTTCGCAACCTGGTGGAGCAAGGCATCACGATTTTGTTTATCAGTCACAAATTACGAGAAGTTCTTGAAATTTCAGATGACATTTCTGTCATGCGGGCTGGCAAGCTTGTTGGAACCGTCAAGTGTGAAGAGACCGATGAATGCCAGCTGGCTGAAATGATGGTGGGTCGGGAGACCATTGGTGGGCGGATGCGCGAGACCAAGCAAAAAGGTGAGCTTATCATGGAAATTGAGGGGCTCAGTGTACTCGATAACCGCGATCTGACTGCAGTGAAAGATGCCAGCCTCAACCTGTATTCTGGCGAAATTGTCGGTGGTGCTGGCGTGGATGGAAACGGGCAGGAAGAATTTGTCGAAGCACTCTTAGGCTTACGCCCTCTGACGAGTGGAAAAATTCGTATTGACGGCAAGGAAATCCAGGAGCTCTCTACTCGGGAAATTCGAGAGGCAGGGGTGGCATACATCCCCTCTGACCGCTATCGTTCCGGGGTGGCTGTTGAGGGAACGATCTGGGAAAATATGGTGCCTGGTGAATACTATGTCAAACCCTATTCCAATGGGTTAGCCCTTGCCATGCCTGAGATTATGATGATGTCAGGGACGCTTATCCAGAAATTTAACGTTGCCACACCGGGTTTGGATGCGAAGACTGGCAATTTGTCCGGCGGTAATATCCAGCGGGTGATTGCTGCCCGTGAACTGGGTCTTGAAAAAGCCAAGGTTGTCATTGCCTCCCAGCCCACCCGGGGTATCGACATTGCTGGCACGGAAGCCATTCGGCAAATGTTGATTGATTATGCCAACCGGGGAGCCGCTGTTTTTGTGATTTCGGCTGACCTCGATGAGATCCTGTCCCTCAGCGACCGGGTTGTAGTTTTTTACGAAGGCAATGTGTTGGATGCGGGTTATTATGACGAGACTATTCGTCAGCGAATCAGCTGGCTGATGACATCAGGAAAGGATTATTGCGTTGATTAAAAATTTCTTTGACAAAGCAAAGAATAGTCATACCTGGAAAGAAAATCTCGTTAATCTCACGACCCAGCTGCTGAACTATTTGATCATTCTGATCATTGCATTGTTTATTGGCGCTGTAGTGATGTTTTTATCCGGGAAAGATCCAATTGCAGCCTATGCGGCGCTCTGGCAGGGCGCTTTCGGTAATGGCTATCGCTTTGCGGACACCCTGGATCGCTCAGTGATCATGATTTTAGCGGGTATTGCCGGCAGTATTGCCTTCAGAACCAATATCACCAACCTCGGGTTGGAAGGGCAGTTATATATTGGGGCTTTTGCTGCAGCCTGGGCTGGGTTCACTTTTACGAATTTGCCTGCGATTGTTCATATTCCTTTGTGCATGATTGCAGGCATTATTGGTGGCGCATTATGGACCCTGCCGGTTCTGTATCTGAAAATGCGCTGGAAAATTCCGGAACTGGTACCCACGTTGATGTTGAATTATATTGCCATCCGGCTCACCGATTATTTGATAGCTTTCCCATTCAGAGATCCGGCAGCCCCAATGGCAGGTTCCCCCCTGATTGCCGCCTCTGCAAAATTGCCAAAGCTGATCAAGGGTTCAACAATCAATATAGGCTTCATTATTGCCATTGTCCTGATTTTTGTCACTTACTGGTTCCTTTTCAAAACCAAAATTGGATATGAGCTTCGCATGGTGGGTTTGAACCAGGATTTTGCCGCTGCAGCTGGCTTGCCGGTCAAGCGCAGTATTTTCCTCGCCATGACCCTGAGCGGTGGCGTGATCGGATTGGGGGGCGCGCTGATGATCCAGGGCTTCTTTGGAAGGTTCCTGGGCGGCTTTTCCTCTGGCTATGGTTGGGATGGCTTTATGATTGCCATTATCGCCCAAAATCATCCCTTTGCGGTCTTTCCCACGGCGTTGTTTTACGGCGCCCTGGCAAACGGCGCCCTCACGATGCAGTCTGTCACCGGTGTGCCGCAAGCTGTGGTCGCCATGGTTAAAGGCACGCTTGTTCTGTTTGTGACGGTAAAGGTATTTGTTGAAAATATTAGAAAGGGTCTAAGAAAATGGGCAATGTAGACCTCAGCAGTATCCTGACGTTATCCTTATTTGCTGCCGCTTTGCGGATGGCGACACCGATCATTTTTGCCACCATGGGCGGGATTTTTTCGAGCCATACCGGGATTTTTAATGTTGCCCTGGAAGGTTTTATGCTGATCGGCTCTTTCTTTGCTGTCTTGGGTAGTGTCCGCACAGGCAGTCCCTATGGGGGCCTGCTCTATGCCGTGATCGCCTGCCTGGTGGCAGCGCTGGTATTTGCCATTCTGCACCTGGAACTGAAAGCCAATCCGATCATTGTCGGTCTGGCAATGAACATTGTTGCTATTGGGCTCACCAACTATTTGCTCACAGCCACATTCAATGTTTGGGGAGTTTACAAAACAGACCTGATTATTGGCTTTCAAGAAGTTCAAATCCCATTGATCCACCAGATTCCAATCATCGGCGAGCTGCTCAGCGGTCATTTCCCGCTGGTTTATTTCTCCTTTGTCAGCGTTTATATCGTCTACCTGGTGCTTTACAAGACTCCCTTTGGCTTTCACCTGCGTTCAGTGGGTGAGAACATTGATGCGGCTGAATCGATTGGTGTGAACACCAAACGGATGAAATATTATGGCTTGCTGGTCAGCGGTTTATTGTGTGCATTTGGCGGAACTTTTTTGTCCCTGTCTTACCTGACGATGTTTTCCGAAGATATGACAGCAGGGCGCGGCTGGCTGGCGATGGCAGCCATCAACTTTGGCAGGATGCGTCCTGTTCCCAGTATGATCGCAGGCTTAATCTTTGGTTTTGCCGATGCGCTGGCTGTGCGGTTGCAGCAGTTTGGTCTGCCTTCACAGATTGTTGTGATGCTGCCGTATTTGATGACAGTTATCGTGCTGTTCATTTCGGCGGTTGTTGCTGAACGGCGCAAGAAATCACTTGTGGCGAAACAGAACAAGATCGACATTGCGACCCCGCTGCAGCCCTAAAAGTAAGGGTGAGATCAGGTTACGCAAACTCAGACTGAAGCTGGAGGAGAGATGAAAATCCTCATATTAGGTGCAGGTGGATGGGGCGCCCTGGTTGGTGCTTATCTGGCAGAAGCCGGTGCGGAAGTCATCATGCTTTTCCGCAGGCAAGCCCATGTGGACGAGATCATGAAGAATGGCAACCGGTTGATCATCGAAAAGCCAGAGGGGGAGGTTTTGGTGCCTGTACATGCCACCACCAACCCTGAAGATATTGATGAAGTGGATTTGATGATTGTGGCTGTCAAGAATCATGACACTGAAAGTGCGCTGAAAAGCGTAGCGCATGTGCATGTGAAGGCGGTTGCCTCGGTGCAAAATGGCTTGGGGCACGCTGAGCGGTTTGCAGGAGCCTATCCACAAGCTGAAGTGCTGCGCATCGTGAGTCGTGTTGCCGGCTCGCTGCTCGATTATGGCAGGGTACGCCGGGGCGATGATGACTTTCCAACCTGGATTGGCAGCCCCACACAGGGGATCACTCCCCTGGTGGCGGAGCTCGCCGCCCTTTTTAACAAGGCGGGCTTACCCTGTGAAGCAGTGGATAATATTGAGGAAATTGAATGGTGCAAGTTGGTTTGGTGGACACCTTCATCGATTTCAGCGGTGCTGGCGAGGCTGCCCCAAACAGAGGTGATGCAATCCCCCGATTTTGCCCATCTGATTGTGATGATGACGCGCGACATGGTTAGGACTGCGGCGGCGCTGGGTGTGTCAGTGCAGGATTACCCGACGATTGAGGTCATGAACCGCTGTGAGGGAAGTGTGGAAGAGGGCGTGCAGAGCGTGATCCGGCAGGGTAAAGATTGGGAAGCGCGCGGCGGTGCAGGGTATAAGCAGGCGATGCTGCTGGATATCGAACGGGAGCGAAAAACAGAGCTGGAAGACACGGGTCTGTATATTTGGAAGCTGGCTATGGAAAAGGGTGTTGATGTGCCCTACCTTGAGATGGGCGTGCGGGTGGTCAGGGGCTTGGAGAGGCGATTCGCGTAATGATCATTGATTCGCACCTGCATCTGTGGGTGAACGACCCTGTGCGGTATCCCTGGAGCCCGATTGGCGGCTATATCCCAAAGACGGAGGCACCGCTTGCGCATTATCTTGAAGTTATGGATGCCAACGGTGTTGATGGGGCAGTCTTTGTGCAGCCCACCCCTTACGGTTGGGATAATTCCTATCTGCTGGAATGTAAACAGAGTGCCCCCGCGAAGTTTAAAGCGGTAGTCCTGGTTGATCCGCTCTCAGATCAGGCGGCTGAGTCACTGGAACGCCTGGTGGTTGACGGGGCGGATGGATTGCGGATTAATTTACATCTTCAGCCCCTTGAAAAGTGGCAGGATAGTGCGTTTTCTCAGCTCTGGGTGCGCTGTGTAGCCCTTGATCTGCCTGTTTGTTTGCAGCTGACGCCGGAGCATCTGCCCTTTGTGGGTCAGTTAGCGGCGGAATATCCAACCAGGATCATCCTTGACCATTTGGCGCGTCCCAAAGTCGGCAGTGTTCCTGAAGATGACGCGTTCCATGCTTTGTTGCACTTAGCAGAGCAGCCCAATATCTGCGTCAAGCTATCCGGCATGAATTACTATTCAGCCCAAAGTGCGCCTTATCGGGACACATGGCAGCTGCTGCAAGCCGTGAAGGAAAGCTTTGGCGCTGAGCGATGTTTGTGGGGCTCCGATTTTCCCTTTGTGGAGGAGCACTGGTCTTACAGGGAAAACCTGGACATCATCCGAAACGAACTTGGTTTTTCAGACCAGGACCTGGATTGGGTTTTGGGCAGAACGGCAAAGTCCATCTGGTGGAAAGCCTAATCGAGAATCGGACATCTGACCTGTTTGAGATAGTATTAGAAATTTTACAAGTTTGAGAACAATATTCTTGACAGGAAGCACGATTTTATTGTATACTACACGTGTCGACAACTCGTGTAGATAGCACATCAATATGAGATCGTGATCCCTGTTTTGCTGATTTAGGATTACGACGTGATTTTTTCAGAGCTGCAGAGGAAGGAAATGGCTAACGAAACCAGAAAAGTCACCCGAAATGACGTCGCCAGGCATGCTGGCGTTTCACCTTCAACGGTCTCCTATGTGATCAATAACGGTCCGAGACCCGTCTCTAAAGCCACTCGTGAAAAAATCCTGAATTCCATCGAAATTTTGGGCTATCGCCCAAACGCCGTTGCCCGTAATCTGCGCCGACAGTCCACCTCTACCGTGGGGTTGATTATTCCTGACACCTGCAACACCTACTTTGCCGAGGTGGCTGAGGGGATCGAGTCAGTGGCGTATGAAAATGGCTACATGGTCGTTTTCTGCAACTCAGATTACCAGCTGGAACGAGAATTATCTTATGTCGATCACCTCTACACGGAGCAGGCTGCAGGCATCATCATTATCCCGGCAACCAGCAGCCTCGACTCCTTGAATTTTCTCTTAAAGTCCAACATCCCCACCGTTTCACTGGATCGCTCTGCACAGGGCATCAATATTCCATCAGTTGTTGCCAACAATTATCACGGCGGCTATCTGGCAACGCAGCATCTGATCTCTTTAGGGCACCGCAGGATCGGCTGTATTTCACGCCCGGTAGAGTTGAGCCATGCAGCGGAGCGTGTGCGGGGGTACCTTGCTGCATTGAAGGATGCCGGGATTGAGCCTGATCCAACCTGGTTTGCGCGCGGTGGCTATCGGATGGAAAACGGGAAAAAAGCGATGGCATCGCTCCTTGATCTGGATGATCCCCCGACCGCCGTCTTTTGTTATAACGACATGATGGCAATTGGTGCGCTCAGGTGTGCGCATGAGCGTGGGTACAGAGTCCCGGATGATATTTCGATAGTGGGATTTGATGATATTACCGAAGCCTCATACACCTGTCCGGCATTGACCACAGTCTATCAGGATAAGTTTGAAATGGGCCGGCAGGGGATGGAATTATTGCTCAATTTGATTAACAAGGAACCTGGAGAAATTCTTCCGCAGGTTCCTTTGCTGGATGTGAAACTGGTGGTGCGTGAGTCGACGGGGGCAGCACCAAACCGTTAAGAAGAATGGATTTAATTGGTGGAAAGCACAGGTAAAGCTCAAAGGATCATCATTGGCAGCGACCACGTGGGGCTGCCGCTGAAAGAAGCCGTGGTTGAGGATCTTCGGAGACGACAGGTTGAGGTCATTGATGTTGGGCCATATTCTGGCGACCAGCCCGTAGACTACCCGGATTATGCTCAGCTGGTTGCGAAAAAAGTACTGGCTGGCGAAGGTGATTCGGGCATCCTGATCTGCGGCACCGGGTTGGGGATGTCCATTGCTGCCAACAAGGTGCCCGGTATCAGGGCAGGGCTATGCCACGACACCTACACCGTTCACCAAACACGCGCCCACAATAATGCCAATATCCTGTGCCTGGGTGCCTGGGTCGTTTCTCCCCAGCGTGTGAGCTTTTTGCTGGATGAATGGCTGGCAACTGAATACGAAGGCGGGCGTCATCAGGCGCGCTTGATGAAGTTGGAGCGCCCAGCGATAGACTTGGGAAAAAACAAAAGCCGCAGCCAGTTTAAATTGGGTGTTTCGCTCTCACCTAATCCCTCCATCTTTGGTCCGCTGCTCTTTGCCGGTGATCTGAAACAGGGAATGGAAAAAGCAGCTGAAAACGGCTTTGATGTCGTCGAGCTCAGCCTGCGCCATCCTGCGGATTTAACTATTGAGGCATTGCAAGCGCTGCTCAATGCGAACAAGCTGGGACTTTCAGCAATTGCCACGGGGCAATCCTGCTTGCATGATGGCATGTGCCTGGCGGCAGCAGATCAGGCAGGCGTGCAGGGCGCTGTTGAAAGGCTGGGTGCCCATATTGAGCTGGCTTCCCATTTTGGCGCAGCGGTGATCATCGGCGGCATTCGCGGCAAATTTACAGGGGTTGAATCTGACCGGGCTCATCAGCGCCAAAGGGCGTTGGAAGCCCTCAGGGCTTGCGCAGAGAAGGCCGTGGAATGGGAAGTGCAGTTATTGATTGAACCGATCAATCGCTACGAGACTAACTTTATCAATACTGCCGAGGAGGCTGTTCGTTTAACTGAAGAAGCCGGGCATCCAGAAATCAAGCTGCTGCTGGATACCTTCCACATGAACATGGAGGAAGCGGACATCCCGGCAACGTTGAAGCGCTACGCCGACCGGATCGGCTATATTCACTTTGCCGACAGCAACCGCTATGCGCCGGGTTTGGGACATTTCCCATTCGACCAGGTCATGGCGACTTTGCTGGAAATTGATTATCAAGGCGTGATCACTGCGGAAATATTACCTGTGCCTGAGGATCAGAGCGCCATGCAGCAAGCCGGGAATTTTTTCAAGTCGCTGTTTTCAACAGACATTCAGGCGGATGAGGTTTGATGCTCGTATCAGGATTTGAGTTAATTGGTTTGTCAAGGAGCGCATTATCTTGAACACCAGAACAGGATTAAACGAATGAAGCGAAACAGGTTACCAGCCATCATTTTGGGAGGAGATCCCTTCAGCCATCAATTCCGTTTCATGTACCGCAAGGATCGATGGTGGAAACTGCATGATGAAGAATATTGTCTGAGCGTAATGCGCAGTGCTTACGAGGCAGGCTGCCGGGCATATGACCTGTCGTTTATCGAAAATGTCCGGCTGTTTAAGCGGCTTGCCAGCGAGGTGGTCGAACCGCTGACCGGTTTTGGCAACCCCACCTGGGACCAGGGCGTGATGTTTGAGGATCGTTTTATCTTCTATATACGCGATCGCATTATTCGTACGCTGGTAGAACGCATCTGGCCGCGGGATATTGCACAGAGGGTTGAAGAAAAATTGGCGCAGGAGGATGTGCTGGTCTTTGGATATGATAAGGATGCCCCGCTCTTGACGGAAGAAGACATTGCAAAAATTTATCTGGATGAGGATATCTTTCGCAAACGATTGTCTATCTTCAAGGGCGCCTGCCAGTATGTCTATTTTGGTGGGTCTGATGCGGATTACCTGGTTTCTTTGGGCAGGATGGACATCTTGCGCAAAATGCTCTCGGTTGTCGCTTCAGAAGGGTTTATTGGGTTGCTGTTGAGCCAGTATCCTTCGCTCGTTTTGCCGCAGGTTGAAAAAGCAGGTTGGGGGGTGGGCGGTTATGTGGTCCCCATCAACAAGGTTTGGTCCTGGTTTGACCACGAGAGCGCACTACGGGCAGTGAAGGCAGTGGAAAAACCTGTAATTGCCTTTATGGCACTTTCAAGCCCCGAATTGCATCAGGATGTGCCGGGTGCGCTTCGCTGGCTTTACCAGGAAGCAGGCGTGGAATCAGTGTTATTTGGGACAGCCACGCCTGAGCATGCAAGGGAAACGACCCGCATCGCCCTTGAAATTCATGAAAAATTGGATGCGAGTTGACTTGCACCAGAGAAAGGATGACAGAGATTTATGTCTAAACCCATTATCGTCTGTTCTGATCTTAGTTTTGTCTACAAGGATTCGAAAAAGCCCGCGCTAAAGAATGTCTCCTTTACGATCAGTGAGGGGGAGTTTGTCGGCATCATTGGCCCGACAGGGGCAGGAAAATCCACCTTGTGCTGGGCGATTAACGGGGTGATTCCCCAAATTATGCAGGGAAAGTTGAAGGGATCTGTTGAAGTTAAAGGTAAGCCATCGAATAAAACGCCAGTGGATGAGATTTCACAAATAATTGGCATCGTTCAGCAGGATGCCGAGGCGCAGCTGTTGATGACCGATATTGAAAAGGAAATTGTTTTTCCGCTCGAAAATCTCTCATTGCCCAGGGAAGAGATCCATCGCAGGCTGGAATATGTCATCAACCTGGTCAATCTTGATGAAGAACGGTATCGACATCCCTTCTACCTTTCAGGTGGACAAAAGCAAAGGGTGGCGGTTGCTGCTGCCCTGGCGATGGAACCGGAAGTGCTCATATTGGATGAGGCTACCTCTGAACTGGACCCGGTGGGCGCAGAGGAGATCCATGAGCTGGCAGGAAGGTTGAAGAAGGAAGGCAAGACTATCATCATGGTTGAGCACAATATTGATGAACTTGCCAAACACGCCGACCGGATCATTGTGATGAACCAGGGTGAAATTCTGCGGGATGGCGATGCCCATGAGATCCTCACCGATGTGAATTTTCTCCAGAGCCTTGGCATTTACCCGCCGCAGGTGACGCAAACGGCTTTCCACCTGAGGGAAGCTGGATGGCAGTTTGAACGCTTACCGCTCAATCTTGTTGAAGCGACCCAATCCATTAGCGCTTTAAGGAAATCGCAATGAGTGAAGCTATTATCAAAGTTGAAAATCTTTGTTTTCAATATCCCGGCCGATCGGTCAATGCCTTGCAAGATGTCAATCTTGAAATTGCCGAAGGTGAGTTTGTTGCCCTCATTGGACAGAACGGCTCCGGGAAAACCACATTAATCAAGCATTTTAACGGGTTGCTGAAGCCGAGCAAAGGCAAGGTTTTTGTCAAGGGCAAAGACACCACCAGCCTGCGAACAGCTGAACTGGCAAGATCGATTGGGTATGTGTTTCAGAATCCAGATCACCAGATTTTCGCGGAGACCGTTCGTGATGAAATCGCCTTCGGGCCAAAGAACCTGGGTTTTTCTGAGGAAAGGATCAACAGCGAAATTGAGCGGGTTCTGAAGGAAATGGACCTGGATGTTGATCTTGATGAAATGCCATTCCAATTGAGCCGTGGTCAGCGCCAAAGGCTGGCCGTTGCTTCTGTGCTGGCAATGGAGCCGTCCATTTTAATTATTGACGAACCAACCACCGGTCAGGACTGGAAAGAATCCATCCTCTTGATGAACCTGGTTCAGAACCTGAATGACAAAGGACATACCTGCATCGTCACCACCCACAACATGAACCTGGTGTCGTTGTTCGCCCGCCGGGTGATTGTGATGAAATCCGGAAATATCTTCCTGGATGGCGCTACGCAAGATGTCTTTCGACGAGAAGAAGAGCTGTTGACTGCCGGTATCAAGGCGCCTGACGTTTATTTATTGGCACGGTCATTGATTCCCCAGGTCCAGCTTGGAAAACCGCTCACACCGCAGAGGTTGGCTGAATTATTGAATACTCAATCAAATTTGGGCTGAGCACAGGATAGGAGTTATTACCATGACGATTGTTTTGGAGATGCTGGAGACAGGAAAAGCAAAATCACCCATCCATTCCTGTGATCCCCGCATGAAGCTGCTGTGGTGGGTATGTTTTATTATTGTTCCTATCCTGGTAACCAACCCGATCATCCTGATCGTTTTCACAGCTTTCATCTGGATCTTAGCTGGCGTTGCAAAAATCGCCAAGAAAATGTATCGCTTCCTGATCGTCACTTACCCGATCATGATCGGCTTTATTGTGCTCACCTGGCCATTCTTTTATAAAGCGACACCGGATCAAGCCTTTTTATTCAACTGGAGCATTTTCCATGTCAGTGTTGAGGGTTTGATCTACGCGACGGCAATGGGTTTGCGCATTGTTCTGGCACTGACAGCCTGCACCTTTTTTGTAATGACTACGGACTTGATGGATCTGGCCAGCGGGTTGGGTGAGTTCCTGCAAAACAAGCTGGGGATATCCTACATGTATCCGCTGATGGTGATCAGCAGCTTCAAGTTTATCCCTGAACTATCCGGGGACTATCTGACAATTACAGACTCATTTCGGTCAAGGGCATTAGATATTGATTCGGGATCTTTTTTCCAGCGGCTGAGGAAATTAGCCCCGGTATCTATTCCCTTGATAGACATTATGCTCAGGAGGGCGCAGCGCATCTCCATTGCGCTGGAGGTTAAAGCCTTCAGCGTAAATAACAAGAACAGGACCTTTTTCAAGGAACATCGTGTGCAAGCGAAGGACTTTCTGCTTCTGTCCACAGGTGTGCTGGCATTAGCCATCAGCATTGCGGCTGTCATCCTGGATGTGGCAAAAGTGGAGATGTTCTTCTAAGAATTTATTGGATTAATATCGGTGGTTAAACGAAAAGTAGCGAAAGGAGAAAGTATAAGATAAAGGTTATTCATCTGCTCGGGAAATTTGGACAAAGAATTAATTTTTTATAGAAAAAGGAGAATATGATGGAAGGTTTGATTACTAAAAAAATTCGCTGGGGACAAAAATTTGGCACGCTTGAGATCGCCCTGACAATCATCGGCGCAGTTCTGTATGGTTTGGGCGCTTTCTCCACGATGAGCCTTGCAATCGGGTTTATCACACTGCGACCTTTTGCGTTCATCGCCGTTATTTGGGGCGTCATGTTTGGCCCCTGGGTGGGTGGTTTGGCTGCATTGATTGGCAATACCTTCATCTCTGATATTCTGGCTGGCTGGTTTGGTATTGGTGGTGTGGGCGGCGCAATCGGT
This sequence comes from Anaerolineaceae bacterium UBA6086, assembly GCA_002436005.1. GTDB lineage: Bacteria > Chloroflexota > Anaerolineae > Anaerolineales > Anaerolineaceae > Brevifilum. Next base: position 21,863 of record DIXG01000063.1, read on the forward strand.
AACTTCATGATGGCATTCATCCCCGGTCTGCTGGTTTCCCACCCGAAGAACTGGAAGTCTGTGGCATTGTGGGGGGGCATTGTCGGCACGTTGGTTTGTGCTCTATTTGTCGGCGGCTGGATTGCCTTGATGGGTTTTGCGCCATTTGAGGTGCTCTTCACCTCGGTTTTGATCTCGAACATTCCCCCCAACCTGATTCTGGCTCCCATTATTTCAGCCTGGCTTTTCCCGCGAGTGCAAAAGCGCGGCCTTTATTGGCGGGACCGCCTTGAAAGCGCAGAGGCGCAGTCCTTAGACGAAGAAGTTGAAGAAGTATTAGAAGAGTAGCGCTTCTCTTTATCATCACTGTGAAGGCAGGAAGTTCAGCTTTCCTTCCTGCCTTCAAGGCTGATTTGGTAATAAATTATTCGATTCGCAGTTGAACTTACAAGAGATATTCGAAATTTTGAACCAGGAATTATTTGATAGAAAAATTATGAGTAAAACCGATAAATTTGGAGATACAGGTAAAGCAGACCGAGATGGAAAAACTATTGATCAAAAACGGGTTGATCGTGACGATGGACGGCGAAGATTGGATCATCTGTGACGGCAGCATTTAGTTGGAAACAAGTGCTTTCAAAGAGGTTGTACTGCATAGCTAAACCGGTAACAATCCTGGAGCGATCGCTCTTTTGAAAGACAACAGCCGACAAATAGATTAACTGACAGAATACATTAGGAATGACTATGTCCACTCTTTTGATTAAAAACGGCACGATCCTGACGATGAATCCTGCCATGGATATCATTCATGGTGATATTTTTATTGAAGATGGTGTGATTGTTGAGATTCCGACCGTTAAGGATCAGGCTGACCAGGTGATTGATGCTTCTGGCAAGCTGGTGCTGCCGGGATTTGTCCAGGTGCATGTGCATCTCAACCAGACCCTGTTTCGCGGCACGGCAGATGATATGGATGTGGTGGATTGGCTTAAACGCCGCATCTGGCCTTTTGAACAGGTGCACTCCTATGAAAGTGTTTATGCCTCTGCGCGCCTTTCCATCCTGGAAATGATCCGGTCTGGCACAACCACAGCAGTCACCATGGAGACCCTGAACCATACTGAGGCTGCTTTTCAGGCAGCTGATGAGATGGGCTTCAGGGCGGTGATTGGCAACGCGATCATGGATCGCTGGGAGGCTGGGACCGAAATGAAGGGCGAGGACACTCAGACTGCCCTTGAAAAGAGTATGCAGCTTCTCAGAGAATTTCACGGTAAGGCAAACGGTCGCCTGCATTATGGATTTTGTCCGCGCGGCACACGCAATGCCACTGATGAACTCTGGCAGGAAGTAGCTAAAATCGCTCGAGAAGAGCATGTGTTGGTGCACAGCCACGCCGGTGAAAACAAAGAACAGACCCAAAGGCTTTCCGCTTATGGCGGCAGTGAAGTGGAATATCTCAACAAGATGGGAGTCTTGGGACCCAATCTGGTCATCGCCCACGCTATCTGGCTGACAGATGAGGAGCACGATCTGCTGGCTGATTCTGGCACGCATGTCGCCCATTGCCCCAGTGCAAATTTCAAGCTGGCTTCGGGGATCGCACCGATCCCGGCGATGCTGGCAAAAGGGATTAATGTTGCGATTGGCGCGGATGGCGCACCCTGTAATAATAACCTGGACGCCTTTGTGGAGATGCGGCGCGCAGCCTTGATCCACAAACCGCGTTTTGGTCCAAGGAGCATGTCGGCGGAAAAGGTTTTGCAGATGATGACCATGGGTGGCGCCCGGGCTGCAGGACTGGATCGTGAAATTGGCAGCCTTGAGCAAGGCAAAAAAGCTGACCTGGTCCTGATCGATCAAGATGTCCCCCACGCATATCCCACCATTGCTTCCAGCCCGGTAGTTCGTGTGGTTTATGAACATCAATCTCGGGATGTGGATACAGTGATCATTGATGGTGAAGTAGTATTGCAGAACGGGAAGCCGGTTCATTTTGACGAAATGGACATTTTATCGCAGTCCAATGCGGCGCTTTCCGATTTACTGAATCGACTATCTGAACCCCTGCGTTCAGAAGTTATTGGATGAGGAGCAGGATGAAGGAACAAAAATTTGTATTGGTGACGGGTGCCAGCGAAGGGATCGGTAAGGCGATTTCATTAGCCCTGCTTCGGAATGGATACCGGGTGGGTATGGCATCTCGCAGTCAAGAAAAATTAGATAAAGCTCTCACAGAAGCGGGGGATCTGGCGCAGTTTGCCTGGGTGTACTCTGCCGATTTAACCGAATCTGAACAGGTCAATCAACTGGTAGATCAAGCCATTCAGCGTGAGGGAAAGATTGATGCGCTGGTCAACAATGTTGGCAGGGGAGTACGCGGCGAAATAGTTGATACCACGGATGAGATGTGGGATTTCCTGGTTAAGTTGAACCTTTCAAGCGCTTTTTATGCTTGCCGGGCTGTCCTTCCCCATATGCGAAAACAGCAGAGCGGCGCAATCGTCAATATTGCCTCACGGGCTGGCCGTGTGGGTGAGGGCGAACTTGGGGCATACAGTGCCTTGAAGCATGGTATGGTAGGCTTAACCCGGGCTTTGGCGGATTCAGAGGCGAAATTTGGCATCCGCGCGAATGCCGTGTGCCCGGGACTGGTGGCGACACAGCGCATGCTGGATACGCTGCCGCAGCTGGATTATTCCAGTGCGAATGTGCCTGAAGATGTAGCTGAAGCGGTATTGTTCTTACTTTCACCAGCTGCCAAAACGATGAATGGCCAGGTGATGGATTTGTATAAAAAATGTAGATAGGAGTTTATTGTGGCAGGAAGATTAGCAGAAAAGGTTGTGATTATTACAGGTGCGGGTCGGGGAATTGGCAGGGCTGCGGCTTTGCTGTTTGCCTCGGAAGGCGCCCGGTTAGCGCTGGTTGATATCAACGAAGAATCCGGTGAAGCTGCGGCTGAAGAGGTTCGTTTGCAGGGAGGAGAGGCCATCTACGTCAAAACGGACCTGACCCATTCAGCCCATGTTAAAAAGATGGCTGACACAGTGGTTGAGAAATATGGCAGGATTGACGTACTTTACAATAATGCGGGCATCAATCATTTTGGCAAAGTTACTGATGCTGATGAAGCTGCCTGGGACAGGGTCATGGCTGTGAATGCCAAAAGTGTCTTTCTGACCTGTAAGTTTGTGATACCCATCATGGCTAAACAGAAAAAAGGGGTCATCATTAATACGGGTTCTGCTGCTTCGCTGGTTGGGCTGGCAAATCTTTCAGCCTATACCGCATCTAAGGGCGCTGTGCTTCAATTAACCCGCAATATGGCGCTGGATTATGCCAAAGATGGCATCCGCGTGAATGCGATTTGTCCCGGCGTGACGGCTACCGAGATGACGGAGCAGGTGATCTATGATGATCCTGATCCAAAGGCGGCTCGCGAACGGTTTGATCGGGTGATCCCGCGCGGCAGCATGGCAGCTCCGATTGAGATTGCCAATGCAGCCCTTTTTTTGGCGTCAGATGAATCTTCCTATATCACCGGTGCAGCGATCCCGGTGGATGGCGGATACACTGCTGAGTAAAGGTGTTTGAATAGATTGGTGTTTAATGGGTTTGAACATCGAGATGTGATGAACACAAACCTTTCAATAGCGATAGATTAATTACAAGGAGACCGAGATGGAAAAATTATTAATCAAAAACGGGTTGATCGTGACGATGGATGGGGAGGATCGGATCATCCGTGATGGCAGCATCTACGTGGAAGACAACATCATCAAAGAGATTGGGCCGGATAGCGAGATCGGGAACAAGGAAGGTGCGCAGGTGCTGGACGCCAGCGACAAGGTGGTGGTGCCAGGGTTCGTGAGCTGCCACAACCACCTGTACAGCGCGGTGGTGCGGAGCATTCCCTATTCCGGGTTTGAATCACCGGACTTTTCCTTTGTATCGTGGATGGACCGGTTCTGGCTGCCGCTGCTGGAAGACCGGGTGGACCAGGAACAGATGTATATTGGAACCAAGGCTAACTTGCTGGATCACATTCGCAGCGGGATCACGACCACGACCGACACCGCAGAGGGTTCCTATGCCCTGCCGGGTGCGCTGGATGCGGTGGACCAGGCAGCGGTGGAGACAGGCATTCGGGCAGTGCTGTCCTTTGAGACGACAGGCCGAATCAGCGAAGAGAATGCAGCCATGGGGCTGCAGGAGAACGTGAACTTCATCAAGAAGTGCCGGGCGAGAGATCTGGACCGGATCAGCGGGCGGATCGGGGTACACACGACCTACACCTGTTCGACCGAACTGCTGCAGGAAGTGAAGAAGACAGCTGATGAGCTGGGTGCGGGCTACATGATGCACCACCTGGACGACAGGTATCACCATTTTGATACGACACGGCGCTTTGG
>DIXG01000057.1 GCA_002436005.1 Anaerolineaceae bacterium UBA6086
CTGTTTGGCAATCTGATGGCAAGTGTATGTTTGTGTGTTGCATTTCTAAACCTGGAATCTGCGACAACTGCCTTTATTATCTCGATTGCTTTGATGGGTCTATTCTTGGGCTTTCTATTGCCAAACCTTGCTGCTTCGTTAATGGATGTAACACTGCCTGAATTGCGGGGAACAGCTTATGGCATCATGTTGCTGCTGCAGTCAGCAGGGATTTTGCTGACGCCGCTGTTTGTCAATTTATTGCAAAACTATTTGCCATTGGACCAGGTAATATTGTGGATATGCGTTGGAGCATGGCTGATCGGCGCTGTACTGCACATCGCACTTTTCAAGTATTTGCCAGACGGAATTGAAGATCTGCGCCGACACTTGGCTTATCGCGGGCTGCTCGAAGCGCGCATAGCCACTCTCAATTATAGACGAATGGAAGGATAAACAGAATTATTCAGGAAGTGTTTTTTTTTGCGCGCCACTGATGATCAGATCCATCACCGGGTAAACCAGGTTGCCCAGCAGGTTGATCAGGCGGAAAAAGACTTTCCCCTCAAGCCCGGGAATGATCACATAACGACCTTTACGGACATCCTTGAGGATGGTCTTCGCGACATGCTCTGGGGATAAGATCTTTGATTTACCTGCGATGGCTTTGGTTTCAGGCGGCTTCAGGGGCGCTTCAAAATCAAGCTGGGGCGTTTGAGTGTCAGGAGGAAATACGATAGATACCTGGATTTTGTGAGGCTTCATTTCTGCCCTGAGCACATCACTCAGCCCACGCACTGCATATTTGGTTGGCCCGTAGGCGGAATAGCCAAAAACACCAACGAATCCGGCCTGGGAAGCAAGATTAACAACGGTTCCCGACTGTTGTGCGATCATTTTTGGTATGAAATAAGCAAGAACGTGCAGGGTGCCAAAGTAATTGACGTCCATTAGCGCATGAAAGACTTCAATGTCCAATTCTTCAAAATAGCCCGGATAGACCGCACCAGCCGAGTTGATCACCAGGTCTGGTACCCCGGATTGTGAAGTCCATTGTTCCAGGGTTTGATGAACATTCTCAAAATTCGTAATATCACAGACGAGGATATCTACACGCTGCTTCTTGTGCACGACAAGGGATGCCACCTCTTGTTGTGCCTTGCGCAACTTAACCTCGTCTCGCGCCAGCAGGCAAACATTGACGCCTTCGTTTGCTAATTGCTTGGCGAGCGCCAATCCAATCCCGCTGGAACCACCGGTAATTAATGCAGAGTGATATTTTTTCATGCTCATCCTTGGTTAATAAGAACCGCAACTGCTGCAGGAACCCCCGGTGCAGCTGCCGCATCCACCGCTACCTGCGTGAGCGCCGCTGCCTGTCAAAGCGCCGCTGCCTGCCAGAGCGCCGCTGCCTGCCAGAGCGCCATTGCTGCTGGTGGCATTAAACAGGGATAATTTGCGCTGGACGTTTTTTCCCTGGCATCCCGTGCAGGTCACTTCAGCATCAGCATCTTTGAAACTGCGCAGCAGTTCAAATTCTGCCTGGCAATCCTGGCAATGATATTCATAAATCGGCATGGTTGTCCTGTCCGTTGGTCCTTTCAGAGTACCGTTCCATTTTATCGCACACTGACCTGAGGGTCAATTTGGAAATGTGCGGTGTGATCATTTATCACGCCTTGAGCAGCGTTTTTTCCAATGCGTAGGCAATTAAGCCCGAGATAGGTGGGAAGATAAAGGTGATCGCATAGCGGATGATTGCCGATCGGGGGCTGATCAATGCGATTTCGACCGGGAAGCGAGAGATCGACCACAAGGACCAGGCGGTGATGAACCCGATCATTGCTCCCAGGCCTGCCCCTGCCGCGTAGAAGCCAGCGGCAATTGGAAAGACTGCATATGGCGAGCCAGGAATGAGCCCACCCGCTGCGCAGCCAATCAGGATCGCCTTCAGCCCAGCCTGGTTTCCCAACCAGTTAACAATCAGCTCCTTTGGGATCAGCACCTGAACCAGGCCGGCCAGGACAAAACCTGTGAGCAGCAGCACCAGGTTGTTCATGATTGTGCTGCCTGCCACTTTTAGCCCTTCCACTGCCAGCGACTGATCTTTAATCAGCGTATAAACCAGCAAAGCGCTGGTGATGATCACCAGAATCCAGGTTGAAGTATTCATTTGCCGTTTTCCTTGTGTGCGATTTGAGTTGTGATTCAAAATGGATTATGCTCCTGTTGGATTTCTTCAGTGGCAGCCCGATGAGTGAAATAGAGAAATCGGATCCCCTGCGCTTTTTTGATTATGCGTCGCCTGTGAAAGATGTTCAGTTGAGCGAAAAGCCAGGCTCTTAATCTGAATTCTGATATCTTTTTTGGATGGCAGGGATCAGATATTCATTAAATGAACGCTGACAATCGTATTCCGGGGACCAATCCCAATCTTTGCGTGCAGCGGAATCGTCAACCCCTTCTGGCCAGGTATCCACAATTTTTTGCCGGCATTCATCCACCACAAAGTGAATTTTTGCCTCAGGAAAAGCTGCCATCACTATATCATAAATATCCTGGGCTGAGATGCTGAAACTGGTTACATTGTAAACGAGCTGAGAGAGCCTGTTCTTGGTGACTTTTTCCAGTGAGATCAGAGCTTTGACGGCGTCCGGCATCGCCATGAAGGGAATCGTTGTATCGGGACGAACAAAACAGTTGTATTCCTCACCTTTTGCCGCAGCGTGCAGCATTTCAGGTCCGTAATCGCTGGTGCCGCCTGAGGGGATGGTCTCAGCGCTGATCAAGCCCGGGAATCGGATGGATCGAAAATCGACGGTGGCAGTTCCACCGCAATCTGCCGATAGCTGGCGATAGTAGGAGCTGTAGTATCGGCCGAGGTGTTCGCAATAGAGCTTATTACAGCCGTACATTGTGGTGGGATGATTCCACTCATCCTCCTTCATATAGCCCGCCTGAAGTTTCTCGTTCAGTGTAGGGAAGCCATAAGCTGCAATTGAGCTGGGATAGATGAATTTGACGGATTCACCCTGCCACTGGGATTGTTCCACAGCCAAACGAAGCAGGTTCATGGTGCCCTCCACATTGATGCGATGGGCTGTTTCCGGGTTGTATTCTGCCTTGGTTGAGAGGATGGATGCAAGGTGGTAAATGGTGGAAATTTCGTGTTCGACGACAAGCCTGCCCAGAAGCATCTGGTCGAGAATATCACCCACGATATAGGTTTTACAAAATTCGCGTAAAGATTTGTCCAGCGGGATGACATCCAAAGCAACGATTTGTGAGTCAGTGTTTTTTGCCAGGTATTGGATCAGCCCATGCCCGATTTCGCCGTTGGCGCCGGTGATCAGTACGACCTTTTGTCGCATTTGCTCCTCCTGAGGTGATTGTGGTGAGTGTGGATTTGGTGCAGTTTGCTCAACATAAATGCCTGTTATCTATGGTGGTATTCACCAGATGAAACCCGGACAGCTCAGGATTCTTCATCTGGCGTGAAAGAAACATGCATGCGCCTGATGCGGTCCTTGGATTGAGGCAAGACCTGCAGGACAAAAACGCTCATGTCGTCTTTGGGCCTGCCATCGTCCAACCGGATGGAACGATTGATCAGGAAATCTGCGATCTGCTGGGCAGAAGATTCCTGTTCTTCGATGATGGATTCGACAATTTCACAAATGTCAAGGTTGGGTGGATTATGCCCGCCAGCGTTAGACACACCATCGGTGAAAGCAATGATGGTCATATCCGGCTTCATCTCCAGTTCGACAATCGAAGCCCGAATGTCTTTGCTGGTGCCAATCGGTTCACTGTCTGTCGAAAGGCAATCCACTGTATCCTCGTTGATCAGGAAGACAGGCAGGGGATTGTTGCGTGAGATGATAATCGTATTAGTTTGCAGGTCTACACTGACGACATGAAGATCTGCTGACACTTTGCCCTGGTATTCAGCGAAAATCGTGTTCGACGCGGTACGGATGGCTGCGCCATCACGAATCCCATTGCTGATTTGCTCAATGACACGATGTGCCACCATCGTTGAGATTGTTTTTTGCTTTTTCCCATTGATTTGCCCATCCGCCATGACCGCCGAAAACCCACCATTTGGCCGTTCGATGATTTCAACGGTATCACCGCTGTTTGCCTCGCCATATTTGTTTGTTTTTGCAATTGCGATCTTAATTTCCATAGTATTATTTTACTTGATTAATGGCGGCTAAGAAGGAAAAACATCGATTTTCCGTAATATTATCTTATTTGCTGTGTGGTAGGATGATGATTGATCCGGATCAAATCAGGGTTTCGTAGAAAACACAAACTAAGTTGTGGTAAAAAGCAAGGTTATCTAAAAAATCACAGGTGAAAATTGTAATGCACAAAAACGAGCGTTTACACTTCAATCCAAGGTTTCTCCTCCTTTTTGTGGTGATCCTTTTGCTCACAAGCTGCTTCAAAACAACCCCAGAACCGCTGCTGCCTGGTGTTGCATTGGGGAGTGGTGAACCTGTTTCTGGGCAGGGAGAGGGCAGTCGGATTGCAATGATTCAGGGTGCTGCACATCTTTCGCCAATGCGCGGTCAAACGGTGGCTGACGTGGGAGGCGTGGTGACGGTTGTCAAATCCGACGGCTTTTGGTTTCAATCATTGAAGGCGGATAAAAATCCGGCAACATCCGAGGGTATTTTTGTATTTACCGATTGGGTCCCATCAGTCAAAGTGGGGGATGCAGTGAATGTCAGCGGCCGGGTGGAAGAGATAAGGCCCGGAGGAAACACCGCTAACCTTTCCAGAACACAGATCATGGACGCAGAGATAACCGTTCTTTCCAGTGGAAATCCACTTCCAGTGCCAGTGATCATCGGTGCGGACGGCAGAATGCCCCCGACTGAGGTCATCGATGACGATAGCAATGGGATACTTTCAAAAAATCGCCAGTTTGACCCCGAGAGCGATGGGCTGGATTTTTATGAGAGTTTGGAAGGGATGCTGGTGCAGGTTAACCGGGCAGTCGTGGTTGGGCCGACCAATCCTTATAAAGAAATTGTTGTGCTGGGAGATCTCGGCGCGCACGCCAGCTTGCGTACGCCGCGCGGTGGGATCGTGATCAGGGAGAATGATTTCAACCCGGAGCGCATCATCCTGGACGATCTCCTGGTGGCACTGCCCTTTGTTAAGGTAGGCGATATGGCTGCCGGTCCTGTCATTGGCGTGGTGGATTATGACTATGGCAATTTCAAACTGCTGGTCATCCAGACGCCGCAATTCGTAGATGGGGGGTTGGCCAGGGAGCGAGCTGATACTGAATCTGACCCGGGATACCTGCGGATTGCCAGCTACAACGTGGAGAACCTGTCTGCCAGTCAACCCCAAAGGATCTCAACCCTGGCAGAACAGATTGTGAACCATATGGGATCACCGGATATCATTGGCTTGCAGGAAATTATGGACAATGACGGGGAGCAGGGGAACGAGACCGCCTCAGCTGATCAAACTTACCGGGCGATCATTGATGGGATTGAAGCCAGGGGCGGCCCGGAATATGCTTATGTGAACATTGACCCCATCCAAGATGTTGAGGGTGGAATCCCGCTTGGCAATATCCGCGTGGGGTTTCTGTATCGGCTCGATCGCGGTTTGCAGTTAGCTCCGGCACCGCATGGGGATGCCCGCACAGCGGTCGAAATCAGAAAACGCGACGGCAAACCCGAGCTGACTCTGAACCCGGGCAGGATTGACCCTGCTCACCCAGCTTTCTTTGGCAGCCGCAGGTCGTTGGTGGTCGCTTTTCTTTATCAAGGCAGACCGCTCTTTGTGGTTAATAACCATTTTGTATCCAAGGGCGTGGATCAGCCGCTATTTGGCGAATTTCAACCCCCATTTTTGGAATCAGAGGCGCAGCGCATCCGCCAGGCAGAAGTGGTGCATGATTTTGTGGCTGACATCTTGAAGATTGATCCTCAAAGCCGTGTGGTAGTGCTGGGGGATTTGAACGATTTTCAATTCTCACCCCCGCTGGCTGTGCTGGAGGGGAGGATCCTGAGCAATCTGATCAAAACCCTTCCAGCTGGCGAGCAATATACCTATGTCTATGAAGGCAACAGCCAGGCGATGGATCATCTTCTGGTCTCCAATGCCCTGTTTGAGGATCTGGTTGCCATGGATGTGATCCACCTGAATGCGGAATTTGATTACACCGTTCAATTTAGCGATCATGACATCCCCATTGCGACCTTTGACCTGGATTAGATCTGAGGATTTGACATATCACGCCTGCAAAAAAGCAAAATTGGATCAGTTTCTTCGATGTTGCAAGGTGTAATGGGATTCAGAGCAAATTAATACATCTCTAACACAGATGCTGTATAATAAAGATCCATTCGGGGATGATCGGCTTCGACGGGAGAGGCTGGTCCCGGATTGCGAGTCGAGAGGTACCGACCTCGTAAAATCAGTACAAAACAATAAGTGCCAATCGCACTGAATATGCAGCTCTCCCACTCGCAGCGTAAGCTGTTGAGCTAAGAGCTACGGTCTCTGAAGAGACCTCGTCCCCCATCTTCCGTTTTCCTGGCCGGGGGTGGGTGTGGCGACACAAAGTCAGGATGCCATGCAGGACGCCGTTTAATGCATGAAAGAAGGGCTTTCGGGCTCTAACGGCTGGCAAGAGGGTCGCCCCGTTGTCTGGCTAACCTTGAGCGAGATTGAATAAGGCAACTACACTCGTAGATATTCGAGGGTCGAATCTTTCGGACGCGGGTTCGATTCCCGCCATCTCCACCTGAACCTGAAAACCGCTCAACTGGGCGGTTTTTGGGTTAATCGGAATTTGAATAAACCAGAGTTGTTGGTCATCCACGGATTTTGCATGTAAAATGGAATGGAGATTCGCCCCACATAACGGGATGTTTTTCTGGGGCGATTGTGCCGCTGAATTTTGAGCAGATCACAAACGCCTCAAGGATCATGGCAACACTATAAGGAGTTAGGATGACTGACCAAACCGTTTACCTGCCTGTTGACCTTCTGCAGAACTTTATCCGGGATAGTTTCATTGCTTTTGGCACACCGCCGGAGGACGCGCGAACGGTGGCGGATGTGCTGATCACCTCCGACCTGCGCGGCATCGAATCTCATGGGATTGGACGCCTGCGCTATTATTACGACCGCTTGATCACCGGGCAGCATGATGTGAATACGCAGATTGATGTTGTGTGCGAGAGCCCAACCACAGCCGTGCTGGATGGGAATCACGGTCTGGGCATGGTAATTGGGACGCGCGCAATGCAGATGGCGATTGACAAAGCTCGCACCTATGGGATGGGTTCGGTTGCCGTGCGGAACTCGACCCATTTTGGCATTGCCGGCTATTACCCGCTGATGGCTGTGGCGCAGGGCATGGTCGGTCTGACGGTGACCAACGCTCGCCCCTCGGTTTGCCCCACCTTTGGCACGCAGCCGATTTTGGGCACCAACCCGATTGCCTTCGGAGCGCCCTCGGATGAGCCCTTTCCTTTCCTCTACGACGCTGCTACACCCATCATTCAACGTGGGTTTGTGGAGAAACTGGCTCGGGAGGAGAAGATGGCTAAGGCTGGCTGGCTGGTGGATCCGGAGAACCAGCCCCTGACGGACCCCGTGGATATCCTGCAGCGCCTGGGTAAAGGCGAAGCTGCCTTCCTACCGCTGGGCGGCGCAGGGGAAGAGCTGGGCGGGCATAAAGGTTACGGGTTGGCAACCATGGTGGAAATCCTGAGCGCTTCATTCCAGACCGGCGCATTTCTGATGGGGTTGACCGGGCTGGCAGAGGATGGCTCCCCGCAACCCTTCCGGGTCGGGCACTTCTTTATAGCGATGGATGTGGAAAGCTTTGTTGATTTGGAAACCTTCAAGCACACAACCGGTACCATCCTGCGGGAGCTGCGCGATACGCGTAAAGCACCTGGGCAAATGCGTATTTTTACTGCTGGCGAGAAGGAATTTGAGCGGGAACAGAGGGTGCGCCGGGATGGCGTGCCGATTGTGCCGAACTTGCAAAAAGATCTGCTATTCGTCAGGGGCAAGCTGGGTCTCAGCCAATACGAATTTCCATTTTAGGCTGCGATTGGGCAGCAAAGAGGCATTAACCGGTTGGGTAGCGGAGATCAGATCTGGCAAACCAGTCCTTTCAGGTAAGTTCCCTCCGGAAAGGCGAGCAGGGTGGGGTGATCAGGTGCCTGTTCCAACCGGCAGACAATTTTTGCCTCCACGCCAGCGTCCAGTGCGGCATCTGCCACAATTTTCTGGAAAAAACTGGCATCAATCCCACCAGAGCAGGAAAAGGTGACGAGTATTCCGCCTGGTTTGAGCAATTTGAACCCCAGAAGGTTGATGTCCTTGTAGCCCCGGGCGGCTTTTTGCGCCTGGGAGGCAGTCGGCGCAAATTTAGGGGGATCCAGGATGACCCTGTCGAATTGCCTGCCGCGATCGCGCAGAGTCCGCAGTTCCTGAAAGACATCCCCTACAAGCCACTCACTGTGATCGAGCGTGCCCAGGTTGAGCAGCGTGTTTTCCTGCGCCAGCTGGATGGCTTCTTCAGAGGAGTCGATGGAGAGCACTGACTCTGCGCCGCCTGAAAGGGCATAAACGGAGAAACCGCCGGTGTAGCAAAAGCAGTTCAGCACGGATTTGCCCTGTGCAATCTGGCGCACAAACGCCCGATTTTCGCGCTGGTCGAGGTAAAAGCCGGTTTTCTGCCCATTCTGGATATCCACGATGAAGCGCAGCCCATTTTCTTTGATCAGCCGCGTGGGCTTGCCCGTGTCACCGAACAGGATACCCGTACGTTCGGGCAGCCCTTCGAGTGCGCGGACGGTCACGTCTGAGCGTTCGTAGATGCACGCCACGCCTTCCATTTTGCTCAGAATGGCGACAATTTCATCCCGCCAACGCTCCATGCCAGCCGAAAGGATTTGCAGGACCAGAGTGTCGTGATAGCGATCCACAATCAAGCCCGGCAAGCCATCCGATTCGGCGTGAATCATCCGGTAAGCATCCGTCTGTGCGCTGTCCACCCAGGCTTGTTTGAGGGTGAGCGCTTGCTGAATCCTGTGTTCAAGAAACGCAGGGTCAATCACATCTGATTCATTCCAGGACCAGACCCGGGCACGGATTTGCGATTGGGGGCTGAAGGCAGCCTGGGCGAGGAATTCGCCCGCCGCACTGCGGACGATCACCGTTTCGCCGGGCTCAGGGCTGCCTTCCACGGAGGCTATTGCGCCGGAGAAGACCCAGGGATGCCGGCGCAGGAGTGATTTTTCGCGCCCCTGCTTGAGCCTGATTTGTTTCATGCCTGTCTCGCTTCGATTAATTGCTTGAGATCTTCCTCAGAGAGGATCGGGATGTTGCGTTTGAGTGCCTGGTCATATTTTGACCCTGGCGCTTCACCCAGCACCAGGTAGCTGGTGCTGCTGCTGACACTGCCCGTCACCTTTCCTCCGTTGGATTCGATCAGGGTCTTCACTTCTGTGCGCGAGAGGGTGGGCAGCGTGCCGGTGATGACAAAGGTCAGTCCGTCCAACGCTTGTGGTCCCGTTGTTTGCGGCGCTTCGGCGACTGGCCATACGCCATTCGCCTTGAGTTTTTTAAGCACTTGTTGATTTTCTTCGTTCCCAAACCATTGCACGATCGAGTCGGCGATGTTGGGGCCAAAGCCCTCGATGGTTTCGATCTCGGCGCGGGTAGCCTTGCTGAGCGCGTCGAGGTCATGGTAGCGTTCTGCCAGCGCCTGGGCAGCCGCTTCGCCCACACCGTGAATGCCCAAACCCGTGATCAGGCGGGAGAGCGGTTGGGATTTGGAGGCTTCGATCGCTGAAAGCAGGTTGTCCACTTTCTTTTCACCAAATCCCTCCAACTTGAGCAGGTCCTCCCGGTTGAGCTGGTAGAGATCTGCGATGGAGGTGATCAGGCCGGCGTTGATCAGTTGTTCCGCAATGTTGATGCCCAGACCGACAATGTCCATCGCAGTGCGTGAGACAAAATGTTCCAAATTGCGCACCAGCTGTGCCGGGCAGGCACTGTTTGTGCAGTAATATGCCACCTCGCCCTCGGGGTTGACGATCGGTTCGCCGCAGGAGGGGCAGTGTGTGGGTGGGGAATATTCGAGTTCAGTTCCGTCGCGCACATCCACGATCGGCCCGATCACATAGGGGATCACCTCGCCAGCCCGTTTGATCAGCACACGGTCGCCAATACGGATATCTTTTTCCTTGATGAAATCAAAATTGTGGAGGGTGGCTTGCCTGACAACGACCCCGCCGATCTCGACTGCCTCAAGAATGGCATAGGGTGTGATCACACCGGTGCGTCCAACGTTGACGCCAATGTCATTCAGCGTTGTGGTCACGTTTTGTGCCGGGAATTTGTAAGCCATCGCTCCGCGCGGGTCTTTGCCCACCACCCCCAATGTATCAGCCAGCGCCAGATCATCAACCTTAATGACCATACCATCAATTTCGAAGGGAAATGATTCCGGATCGGTCTGAATAGCTTTATCAATGGCATCTTCGATCGTCTGACAGTATTGGGATTGTTTTGCAACCGGGAAACCAATTTGCTTGAGGAAGTTGAGCGTCTCCCACTGTGATGTGGGCACCTCGCCATCTTCGTGATGCACGATCGCGTAAACCAGCAAGGTGAGGGGGCGCTGGGCAGTGATCCTGGAATCGAGCTGGCGCAATGAACCTGCTGCGGTGTTGCGGGGATTCAGGTAGGTCTTTCGGCCTTCCTCCTCCAGGCGCTGGTTCAACTGCTCAAAATCATCCTTGTTGATCAACGCCTCGCCTCGCACCACCAGCACAGAGGGAACGCTGGGTGCACCTGGTGCAACCGGGATGCGCAGGGGCAGCGCTTTGACCGTGCGCAGGTTCTCGGTGATGTCTTCGCCCACATCGCCATTGCCGCGGGTGGCGCCCTGCACAAAGACACCATCCTTATAGTGGAGGACAACGGTCAGCCCATCAAGCTTGGGTTCAAGCGTGAAACCGGTTTGGCGCACGCGTTCATCCAGCCTGGCGATGCGTTCAAACCAGTTCCGCAGATCTTGCTCGTCAAAGGCGTTGCCCAGGCTGAGGATCGGCGCAGGGTGTTCGACCTTTTCAAATCGATCCAGCGGATCTGCGCCGGCGCGCTGGGTGGGCGAATCGGGTGTGACCCAATCCGGGTGTTCGGCTTCAATCTCTCTGAGCTGTTTGAGCAGCTGGTCAAACTCTGCGTCGCTAATCACGGGGTCGTTGAGCACGTGATAGCGATAGTTGTGATAGCTGAGGTCTTCTTTCAGTTTCGTGTAGGTGAGGAAGAGGTCATTATCAGACATGGCAATCCTTAATCTTGAACGGGTTCGATTAAATTTTACACGATGGGCTCTTAAAAAGAAAATGTTCCCGGTGAGATTCGAACTCACATTTACGGCTCCGGAGGCCGCCGCCTTATCCATTAGGCCACGGGAACAAATCAGGTTCGCCTGGCAACGCAGGCAAAACAATTATACCCAAAATCAATCAAACGGTCGTCTAACGTCATCTCCTAACCCAGGATCAAATTCTTCTTTGTGATTCCGTTTTGCATTCTCAGATGGCATCTGTTGCGAGCGTGATGCCCGTACGGTGCACCAGGGCATCGGTGATCCCAAAGCCCAAAACCTCCAGCACCTCATCCGGTCGCCCGGTGGCGCCCGGCTCCGCCTTCAACTGCATGAACAGGCGTATCTCGCCCCTTTCACCAGTTTCCACTGCCAGCTCGAGGATCAGCGGGCGCAGGTCATAGGTTTTTTTACGCCGGGTGCGTTCCAGTGAGTCTGCGGCCAGGACGGTTTCAACTTTTCCCTGCAATACTTCACGCTGCTGAGAATCATAAAACTCGACAATGAACTGGCTGGTTCGCATTTGCGATTGAAGGGAGTCTTCGGAGAGCGGCACCTGGCTGATGGCGTTGATCACCAGGTCAGGTGGGGCAGATGCAGCTAACTGGGTATAAATTTCTTCGAAGGGGCGCGGTTCATCCATCCAGAAATCGAGCAGTTCAGCATTGCTGGTGAAGCCCAGGGGCAGGGCGGATGCCAGGTTCAGGCGGGCACGCGGGTTGTAGCCCTGGGAATAGCGAATGGGTAAACCGCTGCGGCGCAGTAACCGCTCCCAGATGCGCTGCATGTCGAGGTGCCCGGTGAAGCGCAGGCCAGAACCTTTGCTGTAAGAAATTCGAATGCGGGTGATGCCATCTTGAGGGTTCATATCAGGGACACTTCCATCCGCCGTTGGGGGCGGCAAGACGTAACTCGCCAAACGTTGACAGGATTCCGCAGCCATAACAGGTCTGGCGGCAGTCCGGGCGCACTTTGCCCGCTTTGCTCCATTCATAATCCTTGAGCAGGACAGACTTGCGCACACCGGCATTGATGTGATCCCAGGGGAGGATCTCATCCAATTCTCGTTCGCGCTTGCTGTAAAAGTCCGGGTCCAGGCTGGCGTCTGCAAAGGCTTTTTGCCAGAAATCGAGGTTGAAATGTTCGGACCAGGCATCAAACCGGGCGCCGTTGTGCCAGGCGTTGAAAATGACGTCTGCCATACGCCGATCGCCGCGGGAGAGCCAGGCTTCCAGCAGGGAGGCTTTGGGATCGTTCCAGGTCATCTTGATCTTCGCGCCGCGTAAGCCATCATGCAGGATGGCGAGTTTTCGTTGAATGACTGCTGGATCCTCAAAGGGCGCCCACTGGAAGGGCGTATGCGGTTTGGGAATGAAGGTGCTGACGCCCACATGCAGGCGAGCACGTCCCCCCGCTGCCCGCCGCTCTTCTTGCAGGATCGCCCGAGAGAGGGTGACAATACCTTCCACGTCTTCCAGCGTTTCGCCCGGATG
>DIXG01000015.1:0-856 GCA_002436005.1 Anaerolineaceae bacterium UBA6086
GATTCTGTCATCGGGCGCAGGATGATACCCGACTCCTGTAATCGAAAAGGCATCTTAGGATGGAATGGGGTTATTGGTCGTGCTCAAGTAGATCGGTTCCAGGGTAGCCGGATCGTCCAATTGACCTGCTTCCAGCCGTTCCCAGGCGATTTCAGCCAGGAAGCTCGCTCTTCGCAAGCAGCGTGCTGGCGAGGTAATCATGGCATTTTTCCAGCGCCGCGCAATAATCGTGCGTGCATCTTCAGATAGTTCCCCGCAGATCAATGTCGGCTCGGTGATAGTCTTCACCAGATCCTTCGGCGTAATCACACCAGGCTCTTCATGGGATTGCCACATCCCGTTTTCCACATAATAGGTGGCATAAGCCAAACGCGTTCGACCTGCCTGCAGCACCGCGATCAGGGGCTTATCATCCAGCGGCTGGGCTGCAGCCAGCACATCAAGCGAAGGTACACCCACCACCGGAATATTTAATGCAAAGGCAAACCCCTTTGCCGCAGCCACACCAATCCGGAGACTCGTGAAAGACCCGGGACCAATTGCCACACCCACACCAGTCAGATCCGCAGGATGACAGCCTGTGCGTGCAAAAAGTAAATCAATTGCTGGCGTCAGTTCCACAGTGTGGTGGTGCTGGCTTTGCCATGTGGTTTCATATTGCACCATGGTGCCGTCAAACAAAGCCAAACTGATCCAGGATGTTGAGGTATCAATTGCGAGTAACACTAGAATGCTCCATATAATTTTCGCCGCAAATTATCGACTACGGCCTGAAAATGCTTCCCGGACGGCGTCAGCATCATCGAGTGATGCTCCATCCCCGTATATTTCAATGTGATCCACAGGTTTTCATCCA
>DIXG01000015.1:887-53791 GCA_002436005.1 Anaerolineaceae bacterium UBA6086
CCTGCGCCAAGATTCCCTTCCAGGCAGACCATGTCCCCTTTCCTCAGGTGAGCACCCAGGTGAATGCCCAAGCGCCGGGTCTGTTCCGGGCTGTGACTGAAAAATTCGAAGTGACGATCATCTAAAATTGGCATAGGATTCTATTAATATGATATCAGATTATTTATTGCGAAACAATTTTACTTTTCTCGCTCCCAATGCATACTGTAAGAAACTATCGGGTACCAATCAGGAACGACTGCGCTAATGGGTCACTCATTCGCCTGGTTGCCCGGATCATCCGCCTTCTGAACAATTTTCTTCATGCGGTTTTTCAGTGAGCGCCTATCCAGCAAAATGCGTCGGTTGCACGTCAGGCATTCCAAACCAATATCCGCGCCAAGCCTGACCACGCGCCACTCGTAACCGCCGCATGGATGCGGTTTACGCATTCGAATCACATCGCCCAAATCAAGATCTTGCAACACGTCTGGATTATACCACCCGGAAAAAGCCTGTGAAAAACGCCCTATATTCAACTTCATGTTGGGAGCGGAAGAAAAAGCGCCATCAAAAAGCCCTGAAATCCATCAGGGCGCTTGATTATTTCGTACAGATATGCTTTGCACCGTATTACATACCCTGTTCTTTGAGCAGTTCCAGAAGGCGGGGATGATTGGCGTAAAAACCGCGGTAATTTTCTGGCAGCTGCACCGCAATCCGGCACATGATCTCGTCAGTGGCATTCTCCAGCCACGCCTGCCTATCATCTCGATCCATCCTGGGCAGGGTATAGGACTTACCGACACGGATGCTCACCAGGGGGCGCTGCAAACGCGCCCAGCGTGCGTTGATTTGCTCTGACCCCGCAATACCCACCGGCACAATCGGAACAGCGGCAGAGGCTGCCATCAATGCCGCACCCTGCTTACCTTCCATTAATGCCTTGCTGCCACTGCTGCGGGTGCCCTCAGGCGCAATGCCCACAATGGCTCCCTTGCGAAGATGATCCAGTGCTTCGCGCGTTGCCGCAAAATCCATCCGGCTGCGATCCATCCAAACCATGGTCCCAATTTGGGATAGAATCCAGCGGAAAAAGGGTTTTTCCTTATACTCTTTTGCCACAATCGCCACCAGATCCGTTCGTTCTGTGAGCGTCATCAAAAGAGGTGTATCGAGCCGGCTGAGGTGATTTGTAGTCAGTAAAACACCCCCCTGATTGGGGATATTTTCCTTTCCGGTGATCTCTAACTTAACCAGGGTCCTTGCCAGAGCTTTGACCGGACTCAATAAGGGATGATTATCCATGAAGTACTCCTTCTGGAGAAAATAACCCAAAATTGAGAAAATCGTTGCTGATCATCACTCCTCCCCCACCCAGGTCAGCTCTACTTCATCTTGAGGTTTGGGCATAAGAACTTCAGCCTGCTTGCGCAGATGGCGGTGAATGAGGATCATGCCGAACAC
This sequence comes from Anaerolineaceae bacterium UBA6086, assembly GCA_002436005.1. Lineage (GTDB taxonomy): Bacteria > Chloroflexota > Anaerolineae > Anaerolineales > Anaerolineaceae > Brevifilum. The sequence goes on from DIXG01000015.1 coordinate 2,334, forward strand.
AGCTACAACCAGGAGCAAGATCTCCGGTAAATTGAACAGTAAAGTTTGCCACAGGGTCAGTTCAGGACCCAGGATAAAGAGCGACGCAACGCCAACCACCAAAGCCAACATGTTCCAAAAACTATGCAGTAAAATCGCACCCAGCGTGGTCAGACCCAGAAACTGCCATTTACGATCCTGCCAGGCGCGTGCCAACCCCCAGCCAACCATGCCTGAGGCAAGCATGTGCAGCACGCCGGTTCCTGCACGGCCGATTGCCATAAAGAGCCAATCTTCCGATGTCATTGCCATTGAAAAGTAGAGAACATTTTCCATCAAAGCAAACCCAGCTCCGCACAGCAATCCGCTGACAAAGCCCTCCTGAGGTGTGATTTTTCTTCCTGCCAGAACCCAAATTGCCAGCGGTTTAACCACCTCCTCGATAATGGGCATCACACCACCAATCACAGCCAGGGACCAAAAGATCACAGCGGGCTGCAGGATGTAAGGTTTCATTAGCAAAATCAATGCATCCAAATCTCCACCGGCAATCATAAATTGATTGACGATATACATCAATTCGTTTTCGATTTGGGGATTTTGCGACATGCTGACACCCAGAACAATGCCAGCTCCAATGGCAAGCACCAAAAAAGCAACCAACTCCAGCAGGATCACAACAATGGGCATCACCGTCAGACTGAACCCGAAAAGCGTCCACTGCCTGAGGCTTGAGCCACCTTCAAGATCTTTCTGTGCAGTGAGATAGATCCACAAAATCGGCAATCCTGCCACAACGACATTGATTGGTCCCAATAAAAATGCCGCTGCAGCGGGCTTTCCAGCCACCAACCAGCCAGCCACCACAACCGGCGGCCAAAGGAAGATTAACCGCACCGCCCATTTTCGCAAACGGCGATCGGATGTATCCAGCCATTTTGGCAGCGGTTTGTTGCTTATTCGCTCATAACTGAGCAGAGCCACCGGAAGCAGCAGCACACATGACAGAAGAGAGGACCAGGCTAAGACCCCAAAGGGGATTGTCTCAACTAGAGAATACTCCCCCGACACATAGGACACCAGCCAAAATACAAACAGGGAAAGCGCCTGAACCAGGAAATAAAGGCTGCCAAGCCCACTCCCTCCAAAGAGGAGGATCAGGCGCCAATCTTTACCCGATGCTTGCGAAATGTTCTTCAAACGCTCTCCTGAAATTTAATTTTCGATGATCTCAATTCCAAAGATTTGGGTTGCCCCTTCAAAATCAACCGCAGTTTGAGGATCGCGCAAAGCGATTTCTTCCAGCACCGCCAGACTCTCTTCGGTGACCTCACCAAAGATCGTATAGCCGCCATCGAGCATTGTAGCAGGCGCCAGGGTGATGAAGAACTGCGAGCCATTGGTATCAACACCTGAATTTGCCATACCAAGCACACCTGCACGATCATAAGTGAGGTCATTGGCAGTCTCATTGGCAAATGTGTAGCCCGGACCCACCACGCCGAATCCGGATGGATCGCCTGCCTGTGCCACGAACCCCTCCACGACACGATGGAAATACACGTCTTCATACCAGCCATTTTGTGCCAAAAATACAAACGAATTGACCGCCAGGGGGGCAACATCGGCAAATAGATCGATCACAATCTCACCTGCACTGGTGTCCAATCGAGCCTGGTAGGTGCGTCCTTCATCAATCACCCACGCCGGGCAGGTCTCAAATCCGCCAAACTCATAGATGCCAATTAACCCAAACAGGTTGGGGTTATTATCTCGCCAGATGCGATCATTGATCACCACAAAGGGTGTGTAGTTCAATCCGCCTGATAACCGTTCCTGTGTGGTTGCTTCCAGTTCTGCGCGGGCATCTTTATCAAACATATCCTCTTCAAACTGATCCAGATCCAGTCCCAATGTTTCTGCCTGAGTGGTGACCCAATCCACAAAATCATCCTCGGTCATACCGGTCCAGGCCTGTTGATTGATGTAGAGGATATCATGCATCTCCCAAAATTTACCCTGGGCACCCGCTGCTTCGGCAGCCATGGCGGAAATATAGGCTTTGTCATGAATGGAGGGCAGCGGAAGGTGTCTGAAAACGACCCGGATCGAATCAGGGAAATCAGCAATCAGATCTTTGACCCCAAGCGAAAAACCTGGGCAAGCCGGGCATTGAAAATCTTCATATTCGACAATAGTGATGGGTGCATCCCGGTTGCCATAGATCCAATCCTCATCCGTGACGGGAGGCTGCTGATCGACCACCAATTGATACTGTGCCGTTTCGGCTGTGGTCGCATAATCGAAGACCGTTGCACAGGGCATTAATTCGCCAGTGCCAATCTCAACAGGTGCACTCTCCTCGGTTGGCTGAACAACTTTAAGCGTTGGTTCTGCACCAGGCGTTTCTGTCGCTGCCGATTTACACGCTGAAAGCGCAAACATACCAATCAGGAATACAAATAATAGTTTTTTAACCACGTGTAACCTCTCTTCTTTTCACAGTAAAGACTTTCAGGGATTCCTCCGCTGAGCCTGGATTGTCAATTTATTCAACCCTGCAAACGAGACAACACTGCAGCACGCATCTCGTCCTGCACAGTTTGTTTTGTCTGTGAGGCATCAATAATCTGCCACCGGTCGGGTTCAGCGGCTGCCAAAGACAAATAGCCCTGCCGCACCCGCTCATGGAATGCCTCAGTGTAGGCATCCAGCCGATTCCATTCAGAATCATTCTCTCGCTTGCGTGCCATTCCCTTACTCACCGGCACATCCAGCAATAAGGTCAGATCAGGTCTGAGCCCACCCGTGGCAAAATCCAGCAGCAGGCGCAGCGTTTCCAAATCTGTCGCATGCCCATAACCCTGGTAGGCAAGGGTGGAATCGCCATAACGATCACAGAGCACCACCTTGCCCTCTGCCAGCGCCGGGCGGATCAATTCTTCCACATGCTGGGCGCGGGCTGCCAGAAACAGCAAAATCTCGGTACGCGGAACGATGGATACATTTTCCATCTTCATCAGCACATCACGGATTTGGTCACCCACCACAGTTCCGCCCGGCTCGCGTGTGACCACCACATCGTAACCTGCCTTACGTAAAAATTCTGCCAACGCCGGCAGCTGGGATGATTTGCCGCTTCCTTCAGGACCTTCCAAAGTGATAAACATTTTCAGTCTCTAAATATCCTCACGTGGCGATTGGGTTCCTTGCCGTAGGAATGCGAAACCAAATCTGCCTGGCGTGCCATTTCATGCTGCAAACGGCGAATGGTTGAAGATGCTGGATCCAGATCCACCCACCGCTCGCCATTCAACACTGCCTGGATGGCAGCCTGCGTCTGATCCACCATCATGGTTTCGGGGGTGGATTTTGATGGTGTCATGGAAAGATTATACAGATCAACCAGGAATTGCTCCATTTGCTGGCTGGAATTAGACCGCAGCACAAAAATGGGCATACCGCGTTGTTCAGCCTCAATGATGGGCTGTTGTCGTTCCCGATAATAACGTCTGAGCGTCAGCAGAGAGTCGGCTTCTTTCAAGGTTTTCACAATTTTTGCGGGCACATTCAGCTGTTTCGCAGCCTGCAGCAAGCGATTACGTGCAACGCCATAAGGATAGATGGCAGTCGACTTGAGTGGCTGGCTTTCTTCCTGAAGCATCTCAATCGATCCCTCCAACGATTCTGTTTGCCGTTTGCCCTCCGTTTGGCGTTGGCTGTTGGTCGAGCGATTGAAGGGGGCAGTATCTCGCTGCCCGCCGCGCTGTATCGCCTGGGCTGCCGTGCCAAATTTCTGCGGTACTGGTTTTTGGGTGTGGATTTTATTATCGTCGTCACGATAACGGATCTCTGGCGGCAGGGGGTAGCCGCGCAAGAGCGCATCCACAGCAGCAGAAACATCCCGCTGGACTGCAATCCGGTTGCGATCCTGGATCTCCACCAACACATCAAATGTGGCTGGTGCTCTGCGTTCAAGCACTGTTTTTTGTGTGCCGCGCCGGCGCGCCTCATCGTCCGAAAGTGTCACTGATTCAATCCCACCCACCAGGTCTGAGAGCGTGGGGTTGAGCAGCAGGTTTTCGAGCGTGTTGCCATGGGCAGTGCCAATCAACTGGACACCACGCTCAGCAATCGTACGCGCAGCCATCGCTTCAAGCTCCCGACCGATCTCATCGATCACAATCACCTCGGGGTTATGATTTTCAACTGCTTCAATCATCACCTCGTGCTGGAGAGAAGGTTGGGCTACCTGCATTCGCCTGGCAGCGCCAATCGCCGGATGCGGCACATCACCATCTCCGCCAATTTCGTTGCTGGTATCCACAATGATCACCCGCGCCGTATCAGCCAGGATGCGCGCCGCTTCTCTCAGGATTGTAGTTTTACCAACGCCAGGTCGCCCCAGGATCAGAATGCTGGAACCCGATTCGATCAAATCCTGAATAATATCACTGGTGCCATAAACTGCACGCCCAATGCGGAAGGTCAGACCGACCACATCACCATGGCGATTTCGGATCGCTGAGATGCGGTGCAATGTTCGCTCAATTCCAGCCCGGTTATCATCGTCAAATTCGCTGATCTCAGCAGTGACTGATGCAATGTCTTCATAGGTCACCTGGTTTTCGCTCAGCACTGCCTCACGCTGAACAAAGCGGGCTTTTGGGCGCCGTCCAAGATCCATGACAATTTCCAACAGATTTTCGCTGTCGTCCAGTTCACGCACCCGGCTCGCAATATGGGGCGGTAAAACGTTCAGCATCAAATCCAGGTCATCTGTAATTTTTTGGTGTTCAAACATCAATTTGTTCAAATTTCTTTTTCCGTTTTTCTTTCATTTTGTCCTGTTTTTCAGGCAATTGTTAATTGTATCCGAATTTTATTAATAACATCTATGAAAACGACAGCCAACGCCGAGCACATCATTCCTGATGGTTTTGAATGGGGGTCATCGGGATGGTGGGTTCAGGCTTGCCGTTCTCAATCGGGGCATACACAAATTCAGCGGTTGCCTTGACACGAGGCGAAAGGTAGCGCACCAAAAATAACTGCTCAGGACCCATCTCCAAATCAAGACTTTCCAGAGCATTTTCAACCCAGGGCTGATAGGAGCGAACAGTAAAATACACCGGTCTGCGATATCGTTCAGGCAAATCAACAATCATCTGGACTAAAAGTTCGGAAAGATCTTCTTCGATTTGAGGATTGACAATAGGCAAAACCCATGCGCCCTTTGGACCATAGACCAGGTCGGCGTATGCCTGCAGCGATCCAGATTCATCGCGATACACCAATCCCAGCTTTTCCCTGCGGGTGAGAGGTTCAACCGATTGAATCAAAGGCGGGATCAAGGTTTGATACAGTCGGCGCATCGCGGGAATGTCCTCGCTCGTCCAGGTGCGCCAGGTGCCTCGCAAGCTGGTCGGCACATCCGCGCGATCGATACTTTTAAAAACTCTTTGCTTTGCCAGCGCCGAAAAGCCTGCCCTCCGAAATTGGGGATACAGGTCCGAATCCACCGCCAGATCGGCAAAAATTTGCTTCACGCCCCACGCACCAGCTTCCCTCACCAGCCCTTCCAACAGGACCGAGACAGCCTCCCTATCCGCATCAGGGGTCACAAGCAAATAATTCAGGTGTGCACTGGTCATCTTTGGTGAATGGTGAACCTGGCCGACCAATCGATCAGACCGATCGCCGGCATCATAAACGCCCGTGAAGATATGATCTGTCGGCCGCATAGCTGTAAATACATGCGTCCATGATAAAGGCACACCACATGTCAGCGCCAGAACATTGTCCAGGCTAATTAATTGTCGTCTGTGACGGAGGATAAAGGGCCAATCGGACCAAAGAACAGGATTAATTTCTATAATGTGGCTAACTCCACGAAATATTGGTGAAATCGAGCGTCCTGCGTGAGCTCTGGATGAAAGGAGGTTGCCAGCAGTTTGTTCTGCTGGGCAACAACGATTTGTCCATCCGGAAGGGTCAGCAGGGCTTTCGCATCACCGTAAACTGACTTGATAATCGGGGCTCGGATGAAAACTGCGTGATAGGGGCGATCTTCTCCATCCGGCAGAAATGGCACGGGAAGATCAATCTCAAAGCTGTCTACCTGGCGTCCAAAAGCATTACGCTGCACCTGGATATCCATCAAATTTAGGAGCGGCTGTTCTCGCTCAGCATCTTTGGAAAGGAAAATCGCCCCTGCGCAGGTGCCCCAGATGGCGTGTTCCGCACCAAACTGGCGCAGGGGTGTCATCAGGTCATAAGCTGTCGCCAATTTGCCAATTGTTGTCGATTCGCCGCCAGGAATGATCAGACCCGGCAAATCGGCCAGATCTTTCGGCTGCTTCACCAGTCGAGCTTTGACCCCAATTGATTGAAGTGCTTTACAATGCTCAATAAAATCGCCCTGTAAGGCGAGGACGCCAATTTCCATCTTTGATGCTCAAACTTCTGCTAATTACCAGCCGCGCTGGGCAATCAGTTCTGACTCAGGAATATCGGTCACCTGTCGTCCAACCATCGGCTCACCCAGGTTACGACTGATTTCAGCCAGAATCTTTGGATCGTTGTAATGGGTCGTTGCCTTCACAATCGCGTTGGCGCGCTTGGCGGGGTCACCCGATTTGAAAATACCGGAGCCCACAAAAACACCATCCACACCCAGCTGCATCATCAAGGCTGCGTCTGCCGGTGTGGCAATGCCGCCAGCAGCAAAATTCACCACGGGCATCTTACCCAACTCACGGGTTTCCTTCACCAGCTCATAGGGCGCGCCAATTTTCTTGGCATAGGACATCAATTCTTCTTCCGGCATGGATTGGATCAATCGAATTTCGCCCATCACCGTGCGTGCGTGGCGAACCGCTTCAACAATATCCCCGGTGCCAGCCTCACCCTTGGTGCGCATCATCGCGGCGCCTTCACCTACCCGGCGTAAAGCCTCACCCAGGTTGCGGCAACCGCAAACAAAGGGCACTTTGAAATTGTGCTTGTTGATGTGATGCGCTTCATCTGCTGGCGTCAGAACCTCAGATTCGTCAATATAGTCCACACCGAGGGACTCGAGAATTTGGGCTTCGACAAAATGACCAATGCGGCATTTTGCCATCACGGGAATTGAAACAGCATCCATGATCTGCAAAATCAATTCAGGGTCGCTCATACGGGCAACGCCACCATCGGCGCGAATATCTGCCGGGACGCGCTCCAGAGCCATCACTGCGACTGCCCCAGCATCTTCAGCAATTTTGGCGTGCTCTACCGTGACCACATCCATGATCACGCCACCCTTCAGCATCTGTGCCAACCCTTTTTTCACATTGAACGTTGCGACTTGTTGTTCCATAACACCTCCAGAGAAATTTAATTCACCCGAATTCTACCACGCGCGCCTAACAGAAACAATCGGGCAAGGATTCCTGTCAACCTCCCGGTCCTGGGTCAAAACTTAGTTGATTGAAATATCCTAAAGGGAATCGATATATTTTGTATTCTCAAGATAATCTTGCTCAGCAAATGAATCGGGGCTGGCGTCATTTTCTGCCTGTGCCGCATCCAATTCAACCTGCTCCGCTAACTGCAAAGCTTTCGGTGTGGCACGGATGGTCATCACCCACTTACCGCAATGTTCACAGCGATCCAACCTGCCCACCACCAGGTTGACTCCCCAAAAATGACGCGGAAAAGCTCGCCCGCACTTTGGGCAAACCGTGCCGCCAAACAGCCCATAATTGCGCCGCTCACCCGGCTGCAGCGGTCGCTTCTTGGTGCCCTTGAGCAGGGATATCTGCACCACACCAACAACAAGCATTGAGATGAGAACAGCACCGCCAATCCCAACCAATAATGCGGTCACCTGCTTGCTTGATGCCTGTCGGCTCAGGAACTCGAATGTCGCCATACTTGTAGTGATCACATTGCCATTCTTCAATTGCACCTGTGCAGATAATCGGTGAATACCAGGCTCATAATCGTCTGTACTGAATTGATAACGGAACGGCGCAGCGTTGACTTGCGCCAATTCAATCCCATCCAGTAAAAAGGTGACCGATTCGACCTGTGCCTCGTCCCCCCTCAGGCTGACGCTAAAACGCCCCTGGATATTCCGCCCCATGTTGTAGCCAAAATCCTTACGAACATGAATACCATAGTCATCATCCTGCGCACTGACCGAATGGCTTGGGATCAGCAATAACCCAATACAAAGCAGCAAAATCGTGAGCACCTTTTTTGTCATCGTAACCTTTTACCGATCTCCTAAAAGTAGTACTTTTAAAATATTCTTACCGGCAGTCCCTGCATACCATGAGATGGTATGCTTTATGAGCTCTTCTTGTGATCCTGTTACCAGGCAAACAGGAACATCAATGCAGGAGGAATGACCAATGCCCAAATCAGCAGAAAATTGATAATCCATGAGCGATGTATCAGAAAATAGACCAATTCACGAACAGGCATCGTGATGATCGTCAACATTGCACCAAAGCGCTCCCACCGCCATGCAAGGACCAAGCCCAGGATAGCAACACCCCAGAAGCTTAACATAAAAACTTCCATTGGGGTGATTGGACGAACCTGGTATGGGTCGGGTGTGAACATGACCTGTTAATGCAAACAGGCTTCAAATTCGAGCAACACAACGCAAGATTTTTGTGAGGACAGATGAATCCTTGTTACCTAAAATCCATTGAGCTTTTCGTATGTTCATTGCGAGACTCCTAAATCACATTTGCTTTTGGAACCGAAGAGCTTGCAGAGGCACCCTAATCGATTTCATCAACGAAGGTGCCAATATTTCAGCATCAGATGACTTTCTCAGTTTTGCCGGCCAGGTTGCGCAAAAATTCCAGCTGCCCGAGATGATAGGTATTGTGGAAGAAATAGAAAAATGCCACATATCCCCGCCTGGATTTACCCTGCCAGAAATCCATTTCTTCATCAAAATCCTCTGCAGACATTTGCGACAACCGATCAGCAATCTGTGCAGATAGTGAGCTATAGGTATTTACCAGCTCCTCCAACCTGACAATCCCATCTTCTTCTTCGCCAAGAATTGGCTCCGATCCAATCCTGTAGCGAGCCATATCTGGAAAATCACCGGGGGCTTCTTGCCCTAAAACAGACAGGATATCTATCAAGTTCACTACCAGGTGTCCCATCACCCAGTTCAGACAGTTCCCACCTGGTTGGGGCTGAATTAGACTTTCCGCATGGCTGAGACCTTCCACCTGTCTCATTAAAATATCCTGTTCACCCGCAAGCATTTTTGCAAATTCATCTACTTTAATCATGGCTCATTTCTCCATTCTGACTAATTCTACAAATCCACAATGGAATTCATTTCCAGCGGGTGAGAATATTTTCCCTTTGAAAGATCGTCGTCCCTAAATAGATCATCCCGATATCCACCAGGATCATTGAACCGATAAAACTCAGCATCACCATCACATTGATCACAATCACGCCCGCCAGCTGGGCAAACAAGAGTCCCAAAATCGGGAGAATGAACAATGCAGAGATCTGTTCAGCCACCCGGGGATCATTCACACGGGAAGAGACAAAAATCGCCAGGTTGACCGAAGCAATCGCCATCAGCGGCCCCGCCACCAGGATAGCAAGCAGCCACGTCAGCCCGGTAATATAGTCGATGACAGCCGCACTGGTCCCAATGATTGGCAAACCTAGCAGGAAAAGGCCAAAAGCAAACCATCCCATAATGATCGCAGGTAGCGCAGCTGCCAGGCTTTTCCCAGCTAAAAGTTCAAAGGTTGTGATGGGGGTTGCCAGCAAGGGTTCCAGGCTGTGGGTGGTCTTTTCGCCCACAATACTGTAGGAGGCAATCGTCACCGGGATGATCACCGGGATCAACATAAACATCAATAAAAACTGGTTGACCACGTAAATCTGCATGCACTCCGTACCGGTGATCCCTTCACCACACACTTCTAGGAATTGAACCGGGACATCGGCTGTACTGATGTCACTCATATCGCCCATCCCCTGGCTGGTGAAATACAACATCACAAGCGGCAGGATGGTGAAAATTAACGGCATGAAGCTGATCATGAACAACACCATTCGGTTCTTAAACACTTCTGCCCATTCTTTTTTGATGATCGTTATGATATGTTTCATCCTGCCACCTCTTCTTCAGCAGTGTCCCGCATAGTCTGCAGATAAATATCTTCCAGCGAATGTCTCAATTCACCCACAAACAGGATATCTGCCCCGGATTGGACCAGAGCACGAATGATCTGTGGATTCAGAATATCCGGATTATCCATGGCGATCACCAGTTTTTTATCCACAATCTGCAAATCAAGCACACCTTCCAGTTCACGGATGGGGTCCAACCACCCGGGATGGACCTCCCTCAGGTGAAAAACCACCTTACGACCAAAGAGTTTCTTTCGCAAATTTTCAGGCGTATCCACCTCGATCAAACGGGATTTAAAAATTCCGATCCGGTCACAAAGGCGATCCGCCTCGTTTAAGTTATGCGTGCACATAAAGATCGTCCGCCCCTGGTCTCGCAACTCCTGGATAAAGGAACGCACCAGCCTGGCTGCCTCGGGGTCCAGCCCGCTGGTCGGCTCATCCAGGAACAGCAACTGTGGTTCGTGAAGTAGGGCACGTGCAATCGCCAGTTTCTGGCGCATCCCCTTTGAAAAGCTGCCCACCGGATCATCACGACGGGACCACAAGCCCAGCATGCGCAAATATTTATCCACCTGTCCGTCCACATCCGCCACGTCATAGAGGTGCGCATAAATATCCAGGTTTTTACTGGCGCTCAAGCGCTCATACATGCCGGGGCTTTCCGTCAGGATGCCCACTGAACGGCGAATGTCCTGATCCGCCTCACCCACGGTAAACCCATTCACCCGGGCAGTGCCAGAAGTCGGACCGATCAAACTGGTCAGCATGCGCACTGTGGTGGTTTTCCCGGCGCCATTCGGCCCCAAGAAACCAAAAACTTCACCTTCAGCCACGGACAGGGTGAGTCCCACAACGGCTGGGATGTCCGCCGCCTTTTTGATCGTAAATATTTTTGTAAGGTCTTTTGTCTCAATCATTTCCTGTATAAGATCTAAACACATTCGCATCCACTGGAGGACCAGGCACTAAAAATTTAATAGATATGCTGCGATGCCAAAGGCAACCGCCACATTGAGAGACGCCTTTGCCCCTGCCATCGGCAGGGCGACCACCGCATCGCTGATCCTGATCAAGCCCGGGTCAATTCCTGCGCGCTCATTGCCAATGATCAGAACCATAGGGCGCTCACCAGCACGGTCGGGGTGAAATTGATGGATGGGGATTGCTTCCGGTGTGCATTCCACCGAGATTAAATCATACCCCATTATCTGCAGCTCTTTTGCTGAAATGACCGCATTTAAGTGATGTGACCATGAAACGTTCTCTTCTGCACCCAAAGCCGTTTTAGCCACTGCCGGGTTATCGCCAGGAGAAGGCGTGATCCCGCACAGATAGAGATGCCGCACACCGGCGCCATCTGCGGTGCGAAATATCGCGCCGACATTGTGCGCACTGCGGATGTTATCCAAAATCGCCACCGTTCCGGAGGATGATGCAAAATGCGCATCTGGCGATAACCGGTGGCGGAATTCAGGTTCCACACCCATCATCGCCGCACCACATAGCGGACAAAAAGCCCCGGCATGGAGCTCCAGGTCAATCGGCATCCGCAAGCGACAAGCCGGATCAGTACATTCACGAATCTCAAAACAAGCCATAATACTTCTCCAAAGACATGGGTAACAGCATGAAAACGATCACTTATTTGATTGTATCTAAAATGGGAAAAACAGAAGAAACAAGAATTTTTCTGTTTGAAATTTGACCTTCTGCCCTTTAAAGCGCCAAACGCCTGGGTGAGGGGGGCACCCAAACGTTTGACAGCAATAAATATATCATCACCTGATAAAATATACAAGATCTGATGGTTAACAATTTATTAGAGTTTTTTAATGGGTTTCTCACATCAAGGGAAGTAATTGTTTATCTACCCTACCTTGAAGAAGACAAAAAGGCATGCAAGTCAGGTTGCTCTGATAAATCCGGATTTCGGGTTGCCATCAAAATCCCGGGTGCCCAGAAATCTGCTTCCTGCTCCACACTTTGCAATCCCGGAAAGAGCCTGAAAATCCGCCAGGAGGTCTCCCTGCGCACGATGCGGAGCATTTCCTGGCTGAGAAGGTTTGGAAAATCAGCCAGCATCCACCGGAGATATCCGGGTCGAATTGAAAGCGAAACCAGCTGCCATCCATATTTCTGGCAAATGGCGGGCAGCCATTCTCGCAGCCGTTTTGCCAGATCGTCCACCAGATGATGATCCTTCCTGAACGGTATCAGGAAAAAGGTCGCATCAGAGACTTCAATCCCATCTACCTGTTGTTCTCTCACATCAAGAGGCTCAGGCGAGATTGATTGCTCTGATTTCACAGCAGGTTCAACGACTTCGTGGAAAACCGGATCAGGGGGCGTCAGCCAAGGTTCCTGGTCCAGAGCGGTATCCTGTAGAGCGAAATCGTTCTGAAAGATGCTCGCCAGGTCATCTTCTGGTTGGTCGAGTTCACTGAGAGTCTGCCATGTTTTCTCCGGCAGGTTCCCATCTGGGGATGAAAGTGGGGTAATGCTGGAGTCTGGTCCTTGTTCCGGGTCCATTTCCACAAAAGCGCCATTCAAGTGCACCCAATCATTCGCTGTAGATGAACTCGGCTTTTCCATTTTTTCGGCACAGACTGAAGCTTGATTTGGATCAAATCCTTTTTCAGACTTTTTCAAACTTATGGCACTCTCAATGTTGACCGGTAAAAGTGCTTCAAGGACACGTGAAAAAAGCATCATTTCCTGATGCATGGCTGACCTTGCTTTGCTGATGGGAAAGACCATAGCCAACCTGAACTGATTCTGCGCCAAAGCCTGAGCCGTGAGAACAAACAGGTCATCATCAAACCTGATTTCCTGCGCAGGGGCACTTCCATCTTCATTTGGCATTGACCCACCAAGACCCAGGGTCGAGACCAGTTTCTCAAAACCTGCTTCATTCAGATCCCCCGCCCGGGCAACAATAGATTGATCTTCAACACGCAGCAAGGCTGCTGCTTTCGCGCCAGCACCCGTTAGAAGAACATCCAGTATTTGTGGGGGGATCAGCATCTCAGTGGGTGTCATCTAAATCTTTTCAGTGCGCTCATGCCTGTGTGAACAATGGAGAGTTCGTGGTCTTCAGTCTGTGATATGCAATAACTGGACCAATCAAATGAGAACCACGCTTTTACACTTACATTATAAAGGTAATTCTGTGCCAATATGCGCTGTAAGAGAGAAACACAAAAATGCAGGATCCAGAAACAGCCCATTTGTTGGAAAATTCGGAACGAAGAGAGAAATTTCGGTATAATAAGGATAATATTTGTAATCATTTATCCAAAATAACCTATCCGGATGGATAGTATTTTACGAAAGAGAGACAGAATCCATGAAAGAATATGATGTTGTAGTGATCGGTGCCGGACCCGGTGGATATGTTGCAGCCGTCCGCGCTTCCCAGCTCGGCTTGAAGACCGCCATCGTTGAAAAACGTTTCCTGGGCGGCGTATGCCTGAATATTGGCTGTATTCCCTCCAAAGCGCTGTTGAAAAGCGCTGATGTGGCGTACACCCTGCGTGAGCGCGGTAAGGAATTCGGTTTCAGCTTTGAAAATTTGGAGCTGGATTACAGTGTGGCACACAAACGCAGCAGGAAGATCTCCGATCGGCTGGTGCGCGGTGTGGGCTTCTTGATGAAGAAGAACAACGTTGACGTGGTGATGGGAGCAGCCAAACTGACCGCCAAAGACACCGTGGAAGTGACCCCGGATGAGGGCGAAGTGGAGACCTTGAAAGCTAAAAACATCATCATCGCCACCGGTGCACACACCTTCACCATCCCGGGCGTTGAGCTGGACGGCGAAAAAGTGGTTGATTATGAAGCGGCTATCTTGCGAGAAACCCTGCCCGAATCAGCGGTGATCATCGGCGGCGGCGCGATCGGTGTGGAATTTGCCACGATCTGGATTGCTTATGGCGTTGAGGTGACGATTATTGAAATGCTGGACACCCTCCTGCCCCTGGAAGACCAGGCTGTCGGCAAAGAAATCGAAAAAGCCTATCAGAAACGCGGCATCAAAGTGATGACCGGGTCCAAAGTGAAAAGTGTAGAAACCACCAAAAATGGTACAAAAGTGACGGTGGAAACAGGGGATGGCGATCAAACCATCGAAGCAGACCTGACCCTGATGGCGATTGGCTTTCGCCCTAACAGCAAAGGGTTGGGACTGGAAGAAGTCGGTGTGGAGCTCACCCAGCGCGGCGATATCAAAATCGATGATCGCATGGCGACCAACGTGGACGGCATCTGGGCGATCGGCGATGTGACCGGCAAACTGCTGCTGGCGCATGTGGCACAGGCGATGGGTGTGGTCGCCGCAGAGAATATCGCTGGCGTGGAGACGGTCACCCTGGATTACAGGATGATGCCCCGGGCAACCTATTGCTCCCCGCAAACAGCCTCCTTTGGGTATAGCGAAGCCGAAGCCAAAGAACAGGGCTATGATGTCAAGGTGGGTGAATTCCCCTTCCAACCCAACGGCAAAGCCTTGGGATTGGGTGAATATCAGGGGTTTGTCAAGATCATCACAGATGAAAAATATGGTGAGATCCTCGGTGCACAAATGGTCGGGCCGGATGTCTCTGAACTGCTGCCCGAACTGACCCTGGCGCAGCGTTTTGAGCTGACCGCTCATGAGATTGCCCGCAATGTGCACGCCCACCCCACCCTGTCGGAAGCGCTGATGGAAGCGGCTGAAGGCGCAGTAGGCCAGGCAATTCACATTTAATCAGTAGCGTGTTTTGGATCAGTTCACTAATAGTCACACGCCGATGTGTTGAACATCGGCGTGATTCTTTTACATGCCAAGCTCGGTTGAATCATTACCCCCGCAACAATACTTCCGGACTGCGGACTTCAGTCCGCTTGAAGTTCGGAAAGGTGAGATTGCTTCGTGCCTTGCAGTAACGGAAAATATCCGGACTGCGGACTTTAGTCCGTTAGGGCTAATGACAGTCATGATGAGATTGCCACGCCCCAAAAGCGGCTCACAATGACGGAATATACCCGGACTGCGGACTTCAGTCCGCCAGCCGCCCCGCCTAACCCACACACCCCTCAGACCACGCTGATTTTTGACCCCTCCAGCGTCTTCTCCACCTCAATGCGTGTCGGGAAAGCCTCCTTCAGCTCCTCCAGGTGTGTGATCACCAGGATCTTCTCAAAATCATCACTCACCAGGTTAATCGCTTCCACCAAACGCTGTCTGCCCTGGGCATCCTGGCTGCCAAAGCCCTCATCCACCACCAGCGTCTGCAAACGCGCCCCCGCCCGGCGCGCTAAAACCTGCGAAAGCGCCAGCCGGATGGCAAAATTGATCCGGAAAGCCTCCCCACCCGAGAACATCTCATAATCCCGTTCACCCAGGTCATCACTGATGATCATATCCAGGGTTTCTTTCTGGTCTTCCCGGCTGGTATCTTTATACTCACGCTGAGTCACAAACCGCAAAGACATGCGCCCATTGGTCAGCCGTGAGAGCAGTTCATTAGCCGTTGCAGCAATCTCTGGCAGCGCCTGTTCGATCAACAGCGCAGGGATGCCATCCTTGCCAAAGGCACGCTCAAGCTGTTTCAAATCCGCAATATACTGGGTGATCTGCTCACGTTCCTCCAGGTAACCCGACTTGCGCGCCTTAAAGCCTTCCAATACCGCAACTTTTTGTTCGGCGCCGCCCACTTCCTTGCGCAGGATATTTTCCTTCTCCTGAACATCAAATAAGTTTGCCTCAGCCTGCGAGAGATCGGGTAAATCCGCCTGGTCAGCTGCCAGCTTTGCCACTGCATCCTGATGGGCAGCATCCAGGTTTTCCAGTTCCTTTTGCCGTTCTTCCTTTTGCTTCATCAGATCTTCAATTTCGCGCCGGAGCGGCGCGAGCGCAGCCCGAGCCTGAACCAGCTGTCTAAAGTCCTCTTCCGACCTGCGGCCAGTCTGTTCCGCCTGGCGCAGGGCAGCATGTGCATCCGCATCATAACCCAACGCATCCATTTCAGCCCCGATAGCAGCGAGGTGCTTTCTCTCGTCCATCGCATAGGACTCCTCAGCCAATACCCGCGCAATTTCCGCCAGGCGAGCGTTTCCGGTCTTGCGCCAGTCTTCTTCTTGGGCTTCCAGGCTGTTGAGTTTGTTTCTAACCTGGTCTGCCTGGCGATTGCCACTCTGCAGTGCAGCTTCTGCTGCCTTCAAACTTTCCAGTTCACCAGTCACTACCTGAAGTTCACGTGCCAGCTGCTCAAGTGCCTGGTCGTTTGCCCGAAACAGATCCCCCAACTTGGTGCCCTCAGCAGTCAAAGACCCCATCAAATCGTGTCTCTCATCTTCAGACAACGCCTGCCCACACAATGGGCAGTTAGCTCCTTCCGCCACCTTGAGCTGTTCGATGCGTCCCTTTATGCCATTCATCTCAATCTTCAAACGAGCATTTTCTGCCTTTGCATCCACCTGCCTGGCTTGAATCTCCCGCACTTTTTCTTCCAGCGATTCCCGCTTTGCCAATTGCTCTTCCGCAACGCGAACTGCTTCCTCGGCTATCTGTAATTGCTGAACCAGGCGGTCTTTTTCCGATACCAGTGTTTCCAATGCCCGTTTTTGATCTTCCAGCCCTTGTTTTTCCTGCTGCAGACGAGCTTTTTCTGCATTGATCGTCATCAAGGGCACATTTTTCTTTGCATCCAGTCCACGGTAAATCTCAGCCAGCTCTTCCATCGCACCCAGATCAGCACGCGTTTTTTTCCAGCACTGGTACGTGTTTTCGATAGCCTCAGCCTTTGCCAAAACTGCATCAAAAGCCTTTTGTTCCCCGGTGCGATCTTCGAGCGTGGATTGGACCCGTTCAAAATTGCGCTGGGCGCTTTCATATTGCAGTCGCAGGGTTTCTACGTTTTTTTGCTGTTCTTCCAACGAGGCGTGCAGACGCTGCACCATCTCCAGCGTTTGCGCCCGGTTTGCCCGCTGGGCTGCCAGGTCTGCTAAATGCTGCTGCAGTTCTTCCAGGTGCGCTTTGCGTTGCGGTTCTTCATCCAGTTCAGCCTGGATTTCATTCAGCCGCCCCTCGAGTTCCTTCACCTTCTTCTCTTCTTCCCGTCGACGCAAACTGGCAACCGCACGGTAGGATTCCCACACATCCAACCCAAGCACATTGCCAAGAATCCGCTTGCGCTCTCCCGGGCGAGCCGTGGCGAACTGATCCGCCTTCCCCTGCAGGAAGAAAGAGGCGTTGGTAAAGGTTTCATAATCCATCTTGAGGGTATCTTCAATCTTTTGGTCTGTCTCCCGCAGGGTGCGTTCAGTCAGGGGCTTCCAGCGCGCCTCCTCACCATCCAGTTTTGATAGGATAAAGAATTCCACTGATGAAGTTTTACCGCGTGGGTTGGAGCGCTGCACCCGGTAGCGATTATTCTCATAATCAAAGTCCAGCGTCACTTCAGCGGCTTTGATCGATGGATGATTGTTGATCACAGCCTCATCCCGTTTGCGCGCCTCACCAAACAACACCCAGGTGATGGCATCCAGCAGCGCCGATTTGCCCGCGCCGTTGTGCCCCGAGATGCACGCCAGTGAAAAACCTGAAAAATCCAGCTCCACTGGCTGCCGATAGGACAGAAACCCTTCAATTTTCAATCGGATTGGAATCATGGTCAAAACCCTAATTCATCTAAAATTTCACGCTCGCTGCGTTGGGTTGATTTACCCTGCAGCTCCTCCCAAAATGCGTCATCATACCGGCGCGAACGCACCAATATCGGCATGGGCACCCCCCAGCCCAGCATGAGCACCTCTTCCTTCGGCTGCAAGCGGGCGAGCATCCCCCGCAGGGAATCACGCCCCGCCAGCCCGGTCAGCACAGCCTGGATGTCATCCGCATCGCCCAGCCAGCCGGTCACCCTTGTGCCCAGCTGGGACATGACCTCGTCATAAATCTGTGAGGGGCGCTGGTCAATGATCAGCAGAGTGACGTAGTATTTACGCATCTCCCTGGCAATTGTGCTGAAGGTGGTTTGCGATGCCATCTCCCGGTTGAGCAGTTTGTGCGCTTCTTCCACCACAATCACCAGCGGTCGGGGTTCAGCTGCCCCCTGATGCCCGCTGCGGAAGGCGTTGGTGCGCCGTTCCCACACTTCCCGGATGCGCCGGGTGAGCAGGTTGGAAACAAACAGGTAATCCAGGTCAGTCTCATGTTTTCCAAAAGACAGCACCACATGCTGACCGTTGTCCAGGTTTTCAATCATTTGTTGAAGGGCATTGCTGGCTGGTTTTTCCACAATATAAGGTGCATTGAACAGGCGCCGCAGTTTGCTATGCAGGGCTTCTGCTGCGCTCGGGTGCACCCCCGCGCCTTCTGCCCAGTCTGCCACACTGCCCTCTGCAGGGACCCGTTTCCCGCTTTCCTCATCCTGCTCAAACACGTTCACCTGCATGTGTTTGAAGGCGTGGAACCAGCGGTCATAGCCAAAACTCGTGCGCAGCGCTTCCAGGGTGGTAGCGGTGGTCTCCCGCAGGTTGAGCTCTTGCGACAGCATCAGCACATCGTCGGGGGTGATATCCGCTTCGGCAATTTCCAGCGTGAAATCGGGGTTGTTGCCGCGGATGGAAGCCCCTGCACCCAATCCAACCATACGCACCTTGGCGGGGAATTTGCCCCGCAAACCCGGGACGCGAAAACCAGTATCCGAGGCGGTGTCATCGGGGCCGTATTCATTGTGCATATCAAAGATCAACACCGCAGTTTTATCGCGTTTAATCAACCCAGCCAGGATCACCCTTGTCAGGAAGGATTTGCCGGTGCCTGTGGCGCCAAAGATGCCAGAGGAGCGCTGCACCAGCTTATCCAGGTTGACACACACCGGGTGACCGCCCTCAATGGTGTTTCCGATGCGGAAAAAGCCTTTCTCCCCCTCCTTGCCAAAAATCTCGGCAATATCGCCCGCATCTGCCAGCCTGACCTCAGCATGATGCTGCGGCACCGTCTTGACTGGCTCCGGGTGAACCTGTTCATCCATCACCTTTTGAAACCAGGCATCATATTCCGGCGACCCGGGCTCGGGTCCGCGCTCCATCATCAAAGCCGTCATGATCTCCAGGTTGGTAAAAAGCGTCTGCCCATGCAGCAGCCCGGCCAGCTGTGCCGGCAGACGTGTCTCGGTTTGTTCATCGGCAAAGCGCGGATCGGTGGACCCGAGCTGGAGGTCTGTCACCAGCCCATAAAATAACCAGCCGCCGCTTTCCACCACCACGAATGCGCCTTCCTGCACGCTTTGGGCAGGGACGCTCAGGCGCGCCTGCAAGTTTGCCTTCAGCCCGCCTCCGACAATATACCCGATCGGTCCACTTGGATTTTGTGAGTTGTTTTCTCTTTGTTCACTCATCATTTTAGACACCATCCCTGATCTTTGAAAACTTCAAAATTAAATATCACTGGCAGCGCTCAAAACATTGATCAAACCCTGGTAATCATCGCGCATCAGGGTGATCAGTTCTTGCAGCGCCTGCGTATACCAATCAGCGTTCCCAGATTCTTCGTGGGCACTGCGCGCAGCCATCAGATGTGCTGCCAGCAGTTCCTCCACCGGTTTATTCCGATCCCGCAGGATATGGCGGAAATAGCCAAAGCGGCCTATCCCGGTGAAGCGAACAATTTCAGCCGGTGTGCACAGGTAGATGGCATCCAGGCTGAGCGGTGGGCGGGGCGGCAGCAGGTGGAAAATGCGTTCCCCATGCTGATAGCCCAATGCGAGCACACCGATTTCCACCGGTACATTGCGATTTTCGCGGTTGTCGCGCAAAACCTCTTCCGGCACATCCTGGGCTGTGATCAACTGGCGCACCAATCCATCATCCTCAATCTGGATATCGTAAATCAAGCCAAACACCTGGTAGTCAGACTCCAGGGGCACCCTCACCAGTGCACCAAAGCTGGGTGCTTCCAATTGATTCACCCGGCAGCCAATCACAAAACCTGTTGTGCCCGACCGTAATAAGCGTCCAATTTCAATCTCTGTCATCCCTGATACCTCGTTTTTCCTGTTGGCAGGTCTTTATGATACTGTTTAAATGATCCCTCATCCACCGGAATCCCCCGGCGGCTAAATTCAGCTACAATCATATCCTCCACATGCTGCTGTTCTGGCATCGTCACCACCGCCACCTCATGGGCACGGTGCAGGATATAGGGATAGGGACGGGTACCCATAATAGCAGATTGTTCCGTCAGCACGGCTTGCAGCAAGCCCACCAAAGCACGATCGCGCGCTACCCACCCGGGCACCTCCACCCTCGCCAGGTGCGGCTTACCAGGAGAGCCCACATTCAAATAGAAGAAGTGCGGCAGTAAATCCATCCCAAAACGCAGTGCTGTTTGGGAATAGATGGCAAATAAGGCAGAGCGATCACCCGGACGGGTCAGCAAATCAGCCACCAGCTGGATATCTCGTACACCAGCAAAACGGCGCTGTCGGTGAATGGGGGGCGTTGCTTCTTCTCCCGGCTGGATTACCAGCTCCAACAAGCGCCCGATCAGGTCACTGCCGGGTTTATCGACATAGCCCAGCGTGATCAGTCCCAATTCGCGCAGGTGCTCCAGAACCGTCATATATTCTTCAAGGGTTTGCGTGAATTCTGCGGACTCTTGAAATTCATGATAGAGTTCCAGCGGGCCGTCTGTCATTGAAATTGCAGGGAAATTCAGTTCGCCAGCCAGATCAGCCAAAGCTTCCCGCTCGCGCAGATCTCGCTTAAGCGCCACCATCCCTTCTGAGATGATCCCCCCGCCGGGCAGGTAGATGGCATCATAATCCAGCAGCTGGCTCTGGGTCATGATTTCAGGCGCTTGCGAGGACCCACGTACCATCTTGACCACGCCCACGTTGATCACACAAAATTGGATCCGCGTGTGCCGGCTGGGGTTGATCTGCGACCCATCGGCTGCCAGAAGGGTGAAGACGGATGGCAGCTCGGGCATGGGAATGACCGAGTTGAGCGGTTCCTCGCGCGGTACGGCGCAGCGCAGGTTGGGGTTCTGGGCTGCTGCCCGATCAACCTGTGCGCGCAGTTCGTCCAGGCGGTCTGCATAGCCCTCAAGAAGATCTGCAACTTCCTGCTGGCGGTGCGTGATGGCTTGCTGCCTCGCTTTGGCTTGTTCGCCGAAGGACTGCAGTTTTTTTTGGATATCCAGTAGATTTACGGGCATATTTCCCTCAGAATGGTTCGAACATTTGTTTGATTATTGTACAGGGTTTTTCCATCCCTGACAAGCGCAGCAAACGGGCTTTGTTCTTACACTTCAGGGGCGCGGACCCTGCACCTTGCCCGATAGGGTTGGTGTCAGTCCGCCTGCACTTTTTTGCAGACTAAAGTCTGCACTCCTGGATAACAAATCGACCCTTCGGACTGCGGACTTTAGTCCGCCAAATAACGTTGCAGATGAGATTGCCACGCCCCTAAAGGGGTTCGCAATGACAGAAAGGACTACGGACCCTGGCCCTTGACCGATAGGGCTTGAGTCAGTCTGCCTCCTCTTGTTTGCAGACTAAAGTCTGCACTCCTGGATTACAAATAGACCCTTCGGACTGCGGACTTCATTCCGCCAAATGGCTGTGAGCGTGAGATTGCTTCCTCGCACCTGCGGTGCTTTCTCGCAATGACAGAAAATTTCTGGACTGCGGACTTTAGTCCGCAACAGTATCTGCAAAATGAAAACTATTTCTGTTACATTAAGTCGCGAAGAAGAGATCACCACGCCCCAAAGGGGCTCACGATGACATCCACTGGACTGCGGACTTCAGTCCGCACCATCACCAAATCAACGCCCCACCCGCTGCTCATCCCTTCTGCTGTCCCGCCCTGAAGGGATTTTACAACTGAATCATGATACAATCTAAACGTATTCAAACTTGATTGAGACCATCTATTCCAAAGGAGGAATCAACACCTATGGCACAAGAAAATACCTTTAAGCTCACCTACGCGACCATGTTCAACCCCCCAGAAGAACTTCACACGCACTTTGCGCAGGCGATGGATGATTTGAAATCCAAGCTGGGGCAGGATATTCCCATGGTGATTGGCGGAGAAGAACGTTTCACCGAAGCAAAATATCACGAATACTCCCCCATCAACACAGACATCCACCTGGCATCCTTCCAGAAAGGCGGCACTCAAGACGCTGAGGATGCCATTGCCGCTGCCCGCCAGGCTTTCCCGATGTGGAGCCGGATGAACTGGGACGAGCGTGTGTATCTGATGCGAAAGACAGCCGACATTATTGGTCAACGGTTGTTCGAAATCGGTGCGGTCGTAACCCTGGAAGTTGGCAAGAACCGCATGGAAGCTCTGGGTGATGTGGCAGAGACGGCGGATCTGATCCGCTATGCCTGTGCCCAGATGGAAGCGAGCAGGGGTTACCGGGCACCCATGGGTAAGGACCCCCTGGTGGGCTATGATGCTACCAACATGTCTATCCTGAAACCCTACGGCGTTTGGGTCGTGATCAGCCCATTCAACTTCCCCGCAGCGCTCACCGGCGGTCCTTCTGGCGCGGCTCTGACCGCTGGCAACACCCTCGTGATCAAACCTGCTTCTGTGACCACCTGGACAACAGCCCTGCTTGTGGACTGCATGCGCCAGGCGGGTATTCCTGATGGCGTTGTCAATTTTGTTTCCGGTCCCGGTTCGACGGTTGGGAAGACCCTGGTCGAATCAAAGGACGTGGATGGAATGACTTTCACGGGCTCATTTGACGTGGGTATGGGAATTTACCGCAGTTTTGCCCAGGGCGATTATGTTCGCCCCACCATTCTGGAACTGGGCGGTAAAAACCCGACCATTGTCTCCAAGAATGCCGATATCGAAGATGCAGCAGTGGGTATAGTTCGTTCCGCCTTTGGGCTGCAGGGGCAGAAATGTTCAGCCTGTTCAAGAATTTTCGTGGAAGAACCCGTCTATGAAAAGCTCGCTGAGCGTGTCGTGGCGCTGACAGAGAAACTCAATGTGGGTGACCCGGTCGAGCGCGATACTTACATGGGGCCGGTGATTGCCAAAGACTCCTATGAGGATTTCCAGGCTTTCTGCGCTGAACTCAAAGACGCAGGCACCATCCTGACTGGTGGTGAGATCATGACCGAGGGTGAATTTGCCAAAGGTTATTTCTGCCAGCCAACGGTTGTGGCGGATGTGCCGCTCGATCATCGCCTGTGGAAGCATGAAATGTTCCTGCCCATCACCATGATTCACCCGGTGAAGGATTTACAGGAAGCGATGGCTCTGGCAAACGATGTCAATTATGGCCTGACTGCAGGATTCTACGGAACCGAAGAAGAAGTGGGCTGGTTCTTTGATAATATTGAAGCCGGTGTGGTGTACGCCAATCGACCGCAAGGCTCGACCACAGGTGCGTGGCCAGGATTCCAGCCCTTTGGCGGATGGAAGGGGTCTGGCGCAAGCGGAAAGAATGCCGGCGGTTTATATTACCTGCCGCTTTACCTGCACGAACAAAGCCAGACCTATATTCGGCGTGCCTGAAAGGACCGCTGGTAACTGAAACGCAACCCACCGGATGGCGAGATCGTCCGCCATCCGGTTTTTTATCTCGGCTATGATTCGACACCTCCTCTCCAGAATAGGCTGTTTGATGGCTGTAGCAGGTGCTATTCTCCTGATCATTGGGATTGCAGCACTACGTTCAGACCAGCCAGCGCTAAATTACCTCTTTCTGGGATTTGCCCTTGCCCTGGTGGGCGTGTTGCTCTGGAACAAGCTGCGCCCACGAACAGAGCGGACCAGGCGATTATCCAGGCAGCGGAAAAAGAAAGATCAAAAGCAGGAAGATCGGAGAAGGAGAACCAGCCGCGAGGACACCTATTATGACTAAATTAATCCCGTTGAAGGAAGCCATCCAAACTTATGTGCACGACGGCGATTTGCTATATGCCAGCGGTTTCACCCATCTGATCCCCTTTGCCGCCGGTCATGAGATCATCCGCCAGGGAATCAAAAACCTGGTGCTGGCGCGGGCGACCCCCGATATCATCTATGATCAGATGGTGGCTGCCGGGTGCGCCCGCAAGGTTATCTTCTCTTATATGGGCAACCCGGGTGTGGGGTCACTGCGCCGGGTGCGAGAGGCGATTGAAGCAGGCCAGCTGGAATGGGAGGAATATTCGCATTTCAGCATGATCAGCCGCCTGCAAGCCGGTGCCAGCGGGCTGCCATTTATGCCGATGAAACAAACCGGGGCAACCGACCTGGCCAGCAACAACCCCAACTACCAGACGGTATGCGACCCCTACACTGGTGAGGATGTGGTGGTTGTGCCTGCACTGGTCCCCGATGTGGCGATTGTGCATGTCCAGCGCGCAGATGCATACGGCAACGCCCATGTATGGGGCATCCTTGGTGAGCAGCAGCTGGCAGCTTTTGCTGCAAAGACCGTGATCCTGACGGCAGAAGAAATTGTGGACGAGGCAGTAATCCGCTCAGATCCAAATCGCACATTGATCCCCGGGATGGTTGTGAATGCGGTTTGCCATGTTCCTTTTTGTGCGCATCCTTCCTACACTCAGGGGTACCACGATCGCGATAATGCGTTTTATCTGGCCTGGGACGAGATTAGCAAAACCGCTGAGGGTGTACAAGCCTACCTGGATGAGTGGGTCTACAGCCTGCCAGATCGGGGGGCTTACTGGGAAAAACTTGGCTCTGAAGTCCATCAGCGCCTGCAATCCGGTGAGTGCTGGTCGGAACCTGTCAACTATGGCGATTATTAAACGAGGTCTGTCTGAATGAGTGAACTAGCCTATAATCCAACAGAATTAATGATTATCAACGCGGCCCGCTTGCTGCGAGACCAGGATGTGGTCTTTGTCGGGGTCGGCATTCCAAACCTGGCGTGCAACCTGGCAATGCGCACCCATGCGCCCAACCTGCAAATGATTTATGAGGCTGGCGTGATTGGCGCGCAACCCTCCCGTTTGCCTCTCTCCATCGGTGATCCGTCGCTGGTCACCGGCTCTTTGGCTGTGTGCAGTATGTATGACGTCTTCACGCTCTACTTGCAGCGCGGCAATGTGGATGTTGGTTTTTTGGGTGGGGCACAAATTGACCAGTACGGCAACATCAACGCCACGGTAATCGGGGAGTACCACAATCCCAAGGTGCGCCTGCCGGGCTCTGGGGGATCGATGGAGATCGCAGCTTGGGCAAACCGCTGTTATATCATCACCCCGCACCAAAAGCGGCGCTTTCCCGCCCGGGTGGATTTTCACACATCCATCGGCTATCTTTCCGGTGGGGATGCCCGTAAGAAAACGGGTGTGCGCGGTGGCGGTCCGGAAGCCGTGGTGACCAATCTCGGGCTGCTCCAACCGGATCAGACTGGTGAATTGGTGCTGACTGCGCTCCATCCTGGGGTGAGCTTTGAGCAGGTACAGGAAAACACCGGCTGGCCGCTCAAACAATCCGGTGAGTGCACCGTGACCCTACCGCCCAATGCAGAAGAACTTCGCATTTTGCGTGAAGAGCTGGACCCGCAGAAAATTTATATCTAACTGGATTCGATCGGGTAGAATGAAAAAAAAATTAACTGGGATGGCTCATGAAAAAAGAAGTTCACATACTTTCTACGCTAAATTTAAGAGACGAGCAGACCGAACAGGTGCGAAATATTTCAAAAGATATCCACCTGACGGTGCTGCATGTTGATGACCGCAAAGAAATTTCTGACAGCCTTTGGGAACAAATCGACGTTTTATACACCTGGGATCTCTTGCCAGAGCCGGATCAGGCGCCCAATTTACGCTGGGTTCAATTCCAAAGCGCAGGCATCGATTCCTTTGTAAACCACCCTTTGTTAAAAAAGCGTGACCTGATAGGCACAACTATGAGTGGGGCAATCACAAATCAGATTGCAGAGTACGTTGTGATGGCAATCCTGGCGTTTGGTCAGAAACTGCCCACCCTCCTGCAGTATCAAAAGGAGAAAAAATGGCCTTCTGAAAGCGAGAAACGCCAGCGCTTGCTCCCTCTTGAATTGCGCCACAGCACCGTTGGCATTGTGGGCTATGGCAGTATTGGTCGCCAGGTTGCGCGTCTGCTGCAGCCCTTCAATGTGGAGATTTTGGCAGCAAAGAAGGATGTGATGCATCCCGAAGACGCCGGTTATACTGTCGAGGGGATGGGAGACCCTGAGGGTCATTTCTTTGATCGGCTTTATCCCATCGAAGCGCTGCACAGCATGATCGCAAGGTGTGATTTTGTTGTTCTGGCGCTTCCGTTAACTTCTGACACTTTCCACATGATGGATGCCGAGGCATTTGAGGAGATGAAACCTACCGCCTATGTGATCAACGTGGGTCGGGGCGGACTGATTGACCAGCCTGCGCTTGTCCAGGCGTTGAAAACAAAGCAAATCGCGGGGGCGGCACTGGATGTTTTTGAGCAGGAACCACTGCCCAAAGAAAACCCGCTGTGGGAGATGCCAAATGTCATCCTCAGCCCGCATATCTCCGGGCTCAGCCAGCACCTGAGCGAGGAAACCTTTACGCTTTTCCTTGAAAACTTGAAACGCTACATGGCAGATCTGCCGCTCCACAACCAGATCCGGGTGGATGCCGGCTATTGAGGTACTGCGGTACCTTTTGTGGCTGTCATGTATGCCGACTCCAAATTGCCTGACAGTTTTCCCCTCACCTTCAATTCAGTTTGAAATTTTTCTGATTGCACCACGCCTAATAGAACGATGGTTGCCGCAAGTCTACCTGGCGGCTGAGGCCAG
Organism: Anaerolineaceae bacterium UBA6086; assembly: GCA_002436005.1. Lineage (GTDB taxonomy): Bacteria > Chloroflexota > Anaerolineae > Anaerolineales > Anaerolineaceae > Brevifilum. The sequence goes on from DIXG01000015.1 coordinate 29,266, forward strand.
ACCAACAGTGCCTTGATGGTTGAGGGACTCAGTTTGATGAAGGACTAACCTTTTCCAGCTTTATAAAAACCAAACTGCCTGAACTGATGTGGTTCCACCCGGCTCAATCGATCACTCTTGGGGCTGAGGAGGTAGTAGCCTCCATTGCGGTGCAGGATTGGAATGCGCCTTCTCTTCTGGGCAAATGTGGTGCGCATATCTTCTGAAAGATAATAATAGCTGTCATATTCCTCCTCCCACTCATTCAGAAGCGCATCGTAGGTGGTGAAAAATTCCCGCCTGAATCGGTCTGTCACTGTCCCCAGGTTGCTGACCACCCAGCAGTAAGGCTCAAAATCCCAATAATAGGTCATCCCAATAAAGCGATCATCGGCAGTGATATAAGGGAAAAACGGAAACTGCCGGCAGCTCATGCAACGAAAATCTCGCTGACAGTGATCGGGACCGAGACACGCCAGCAGACACATATAGTCTGGCATATCTGTGCTGAGCTGTTGAGAATCTCTTGTCTTTGAATCACATTCGTCACCGCGCCAGGCATGCCAGAGATGTGTATGTGCCATCAAATAATCCCACTCTCGCAGGTAAGCTGCAGGCACTGCATGACAAATATCACAGCAAAAGGGTTTACCAGAGGGATTATGAAGCCTGCACATCTCCCCGCAATCTCCTTCTGTGATAGGCGCGTGGAAGTGATCGTAAAGTCTGCGGATGTCGAGCGGAAAAGGATCCATAGAGATATTTTATCAGTTGATTAACTGGTTAAGCGTGTAAAATAAATTCATAAACCCTTTCATTGCATATTTTCATCTAAAAACAATCATCAGGGTAAGGAGAAATGATGAGTGATTCGAAAAAACCATTACTGTTTCCCTGTCTGTTGTCATTCAGCTTGTGATTGTCCTGCTGATCTTTCTGCTCCTGCCCATTCTGATCACGTGGCGTTGGAACTGGTGGCAGGCGTGGGTGTATTATGCCCTTCTGGTGCTGGCGTTCATCCTGAGCCGATACCTGGCAAACCGGCGGCACCCGGACATCCTACAAGAGAGAGCCAGCTATTAGGAGCACCAGGATACCCAACCGTAGGACAAATTCTTATCACCTCTCACTGCGTTCAGCAGTGTGTTTATCGTATTGGTCGCCGGGCTTGATAGACGTTTTGGATGGTCTCCTGATTTTTCACTGCTCATGAACTGTTTTGGGATTTTTCTCCTTGTTAGCGGGTATATTTTGTCTTCCTATGCATTAATCGCCAACCGCTTTTTCTCTGGTACAGTTCGCCTGCAGGAAGAGCGGGGGCATCATCCGGTATCAGATGGACACTATCGCTGGATGCGCCACCCTGGATACAGCGGCTCATTGCTGTCCTCTATTGGCATCCCGCTGCTGCTGGGCTCTGCCAGGGCATTTATTATGGTGAGGGTCGCACTGGTGATTCTGGTCACCCGAACCCGGCTTGAAGACAGGTTTTTGCAAGAAAACCTGCCAGGCTACCGGGAATATGCACAGCGTGCTCGTTTCCGCTTGCTGCCTGGCATCTGGTAAGAGACTGATCCGATGATCAAAACATCAGTATCAAAACCCCTTTCCCTTGCCTGTTCGCGTAAGGCACTTGCCCTGATCTGTTTTTATAGATTTGCAACAGGTCCTGTTAGCAGTGAAAATCGCGTTTTGGATCCGTATTTTCCACAGCAGGAAACGGAACATTTTTATGCACAAATGTTCCAATTTGAAGCCTTGCATGGTAAAATCACGCTATGGATTTATTTGATCACGCCATGCATGAAAACATGAAGCATGAAGCCCCCTTGGCAGACCGTATGCGCCCACAAACCCTGGATGACATTGTTGGACAGGATCACATCATCGGCGAAGGGCGCTTGCTGCGGCGCGCCATCCAGGCAGATCGACTGTTTTCATCTATCATCCTTTATGGTCCCCCAGGAACCGGCAAGACAACCCTGGCGAGGGTCATCTCTAATCTGACGAAAGCACATTTCACAAATCTATCTGCTGTCCTGGCGGGCGTGGGGGATTTGCGCCAGGTGATTGCGGAGGCAACCGAGCGGCGCAGGCTCTACCAGCGGCGCACGATCCTGTTCATTGATGAAGTTCATCGCTGGAATAAGTCACAGCAGGATGCCCTTCTGCCCCATGTTGAGACAGGTTTGGTGACATTGATCGGCGCGACCACGCAGAATCCTTATTTCGATGTGATCAAAGCGCTGGTTTCTCGCTCACGTGTCTTCGAAATGCACTCCCTGACCGAAGAAAATATTCAAACCCTCTTGCAGCGCGCTCTGGCAGACCCCGAAAATGGGTATGGAAAACTGCAGGTCGAGGTCGACCCGGAAGCCATGGCTCACCTGGCTCGCACGGCAGGCGGCGATGCACGCAACGCGCTGAACGCATTAGAACTGGCTGTTGAGACCACGCCAATGGACGCACAGGGGGTGATCCACATTGGTTTGGATGTGGCGCAAGAGTCCATTCAAAAGCGTGCTGTGCTTTACGACAAAAACGACGACGCGCATTATGATACCATTTCGGCTTTCATCAAATCGGTCCGGGGTTCAGATCCTGATGCAGCGCTCTACTGGCTGGCAAAAATGCTCTATGCTGGTGAAGACCCGCGCTTCATCCTGCGCCGGTTGATCGTGCTGGCAGGTGAAGATATTGGCATGGCGGACCCAATGGGGCTGGTGGTGGTTAACGCTGCTGCCCAGGCATATGAATACATTGGCTTGCCGGAGGGTATCTTCCCGATCACAGAAGCCACCCTGTATCTGGCAACCGCGCCCAAATCCAATTCAGCTTTTGCTTATCATGCCGCCTTAAGTGAAATTGAGGCCAACGGCGCAGGTCCCGTTCCAACCCACCTGATGGACAGCAATCGCGATGCCAAAGGGCTGGGCCATGGACAGGGCTATGATTATCCACACAACCATGAAGGACACTGGACTCCCCAGCAATATCTGCCGCAAAGCTTAATCGGAAAGGCGTTTTATCAACCCTCAGATCAGGGCTATGAAGCCCAAGTGCAGGCACGCCTTGCCCGCTGGCGAGAAGCCCAAGCCAAAGCGCTGGCTGATTTGGAGAAAGAAACAAAGAAAGCATAAGAATGGCAATCATTTTACTGGTGCGGCACGGACAGAACGATATGGTGGGGAAAAAACTGGCTGGCAGGCTTCCTGATGTGCACTTGAATGAAGCTGGCAGAACCCAGGCCGGCAACCTGGCAGCTGCATTTTCCGGTCTGCCGATCAAGGCAATATTTTCCAGCCCATTGGAACGCACCTTGGAAACTACCCACCCCATTGCCAGGGAACACGATCTGACTGTAGAGATCTTGCCTGACTTGCTGGAGATTGACTTTGGGAACTGGCAAGGACAGGATCTGGAAGAATTGAAGAAAAGCAGCGATTGGAAATATGTCCAGGAGCAACCCGCTGATTTTCGCTTTCCGATGGGTGAAAGCTTTGCGGAAGCCCAGCAGCGGATGGCAACCTGCCTGACACATATTGGCGAAATTTATCAGAAAGATGACCTCGTGGTATGTGTGGGTCACAGCGACATGATTCGGCTGTCAGTGGCGCACTTTTTGGGCATCCCGCTCAACGACTTTCAGCGCTTGCGCATTGAAACTGCATCGGTCACAGTGCTCTATCTGTCAGATGGGAAAGCAAATTTTGGGGCTATCAATCATGTCTTATCATTCCCTGAGAATCTTAAACCGGGGGATTAGCCTGGCTCAGTCATTAATCATTTCTCCCCAAATACCTGTATAATTCATCAACAATAGGATTGGAAAGGACCGGAACAGGATCATGGAGCAATATCGCGTTACCCCAAAATCAAAGGTTGACTTATCCCAATATGACACCTATTACGATGGCGAAATCAGCAAAAAAGACGGGAAAAAGATGCTGGAGGAGTATGGCAAAACCCTGCGAGACCTCCAGGAACTGCTTTTTGCTGAACGCAAACAAAAGGTGATGGTGGTTCTGCAGGGGATTGATACCAGCGGTAAGGACAGCACGATCGAAAATGTTTTTAGCAAGGTGAACCCCCAGGGCACGAAAGTGGTCAACTTCAAAGTGCCCACGCCCATAGAACTGGCGCATGATTACCTGTGGCGGGTGCATCCCCACACACCGGGCAAGGGTGAGATTGTGATTTTTAACCGTTCCCACTATGAAGATGTACTGGTGGTGCGTGTACACGAGCTGATGCCCAAATCGGTCTGGGAAAAACGCTATGACCATATGAATGCATTTGAGCAGCTTCTGGCAGATGAGGGAACCACAATCCTGAAATTTTTCCTGCACATCAGCAAAAAAGAACAAGCAGAGCGCTTTTTGGCACGCCTGGATCGACCTCATAAGCGTTGGAAGTTCAACCCGGGAGACCTGGATGAGCGCAAATACTGGGATGACTACATCGCCGCTTATGAGGACATGCTCAGCCGCACCAGCACAAAATATGCCCCCTGGTATGTGATCCCAAGCGACAGGAAATGGTATCGCAATATGACGATTGCTTCAGTGATCGTGGAAAAAATCAAGAGCCTGGATATGCAATTCCCTGCCGAAGTGCCCGATATCGATTCTTATCGAGAGACACTGGTGGAAATGATCGAGGGAAATCCTGAATGACCCCTGATCCTACCGGGGGTCTGATTCGCTTTGTGATCGCCGGTCGCCTGAATCGAGATTTTATCCTGCCCCTTTCTGGCCAGCCACAGCTGGACATCATGGGCGGCAACCTGGCTTATGCCGCAATTGGACTGAACCTGTGGAGAGAAACCAGCGGCATAGTGTCTCGAGTTGCCCAGGAATATCCGCACACCTGGCTTGAAAAATTCCGTTCCCTTGGCTTTGACCTTTCAGGGATTCGAGAGGTTCAGGGTTCACTGGACATGCGCCGGTTTTTAGCCTATGACAGCCTTGAAACCGTTCATACAGAGAACCCGATTCAGCATTTTGCAGATCGAGGGCTGGCTTACCCACCAAGTTTACTGGGTTACACAGGCAGAACACCCTTATCCAGCAACCGCACACAGCCAACCACCCAAACGATCCAGATTTCAGATATCCCCGAATCCTATCTTGAAGCCAGCGCTGTTCATATTTGCCCTGTTGATTACCTCTCACATTTGATTTTGCCCCCGGTCTTTCGGCAGGGACACGCAACCACCATCACCCTCTCATCCGATCCTGGTTATATGCAGCCTTCTTTTTGGGAAGAGATCCCCCTCTTGTTGTCAGATATTACCGCGTTTTTCACCACCGAATCTGAAATTCGAGCACTTTTTCAAGCCCGGCAGACAGATCTTTGGGAGATGGCTATCCAGTTATCGCACTTCGGACCCGAATACATTCTGATTCGCACCCTTTCCTATGGCTATTGCGTGTATGACCGGATGGAGGACAAACGCTGGACAGTGCCTTTTTATCAATCTCAGGTTGTTGATCCTACAGGGGCATCGGATGCCTTTGCGGGCGGTTTTTTAGCAGGCTACCGAGCGCATTATGACCCCCTGGAGGCAGCGCTTATGGGCAGTATCTCTGCGTCGATGGTCGTTGAGGGAAGTGGGGCGTTTTACGCACTGGATGCAATGCCGGGATTGATGGACAAGCGCCTGGCAGCGCTTCGTGAGCTTGTTCAACGAATTTAGCAAACAGGATTATTTATTTTTCACTGCCAAAAGAAAACATTGAGCGCAGCCGGGTTTTTAAAGCCATTCCGATCAGCAGACGTCCGGCTTTTTTGGCCCGCTCTTCGTTGATGATGTGATTGCTGAACTGGTCTAAATGGTATTCATTCAAGATTTCAAGGACGTGCTGTTGGGCATCGGGCAGCAACTGGATCAGCACCTGAGCTCGTTCCGCTGGGGTATCAGATGGTTTGACCGGATGCCTGAGCAGCTTGATCGACCGCTCAAGCTGGCGATAGGCTCTTTGGGCAACAGACATTTGCGCCATGAGGCGCCAGCGGTGCAGCCAATCAGGCACCGATTTACCCCGTTTCAGGAGGGCACTTTCAAGCACCACCGGTAATGGAAGCATCTTAATTCTGAAGAAATTGGGTCGGATAATGACCAGCAGGGCAATGACCAGCCCGACCATGAAGATCGTTAAAATTGTCCAGATAATTTGGCTGCCTTCAAAGCGTCGTTGTGTCTCCGGCGGTGTGGCCAGGTCGCCTGACGCACCATCCAAAGCACCGTCCTGCAATCCAGGTGCATCATCCATCTGTGGGATTTCACCCGGCACCTGGGGCAGCCTGTCCTCATCGATTGGCTGAAGCCCCAAAGGCAGGATCACTGCAGGCTGGGATGTGGTTGGTTCAAATGCCACCCAGCCATAATCCATAAAATACACTTCCGGCCAGGCATGACTATCCCGCCGGCGGACGGTATAGGTGTCCGTTTCCGGGTCAAATTCACCCTCGGCGTATCCAACACTCATCCGGGCGGGAATACCCAGGGACCTCAACATCAGCACCTGGGCTGTGGCGTAGTAGTTGCAGAACCCCGTCTTTTCTTCAAACAAGAACCATTCGATGGGGTCAGCGCCAGGCGGCACTGGCGGGATCGTGCGCGAGTATTCAATATTGATGCGTAAATAGCGGGTGATGGCGGCGGCTTGACCAAAGGGATGGTCGAGGTCATCTGTTATGCGATCAGCCAAAGCAGCCACTTCGGGTGAGAAATCTTCTGGCAGCTGCAGGTAGCGATCAAGCCATTCTGGGTAATCTGTGCTGGTGCTGCGCAGTTCAGCTTCAGTGGGCAGCCGGACGTTAGCGTCAAGGCTATAGGTGTCACCTTCGATGAAGGCGGGGTCCGGCAGGAGGGCAATCAAATCTGATGCTGACTCGGGGAGAGGCTGTGCAAGGGCTTCCGCCGGGCGGCTGACAGCAGTGGGCTCACCCACAAAATACAGGTTGTCCATGCGATCAGTAATAATCGTAAAGAGATAGGATGCGGGTTGGGTGGATAACCAATCCGGGTAAACAAGATCAAAAGAATTTGGGAACAGCTGATATTCAACCAGCCCGGGTGAGGTTGACCAATCGGCGTCAACATAGCGGTCATAACTGCGCGCCCGCCAGTAATTCCGATAGTTTACAGGGGGAGCTGAGGTCACTTCCACGGTGAAGATGACAGCCTCGCTTGCCGGTGTCCCGCTGCCCAACCCCATCGACTCACCAAAAAAGCCGGCAGCGCTTGTGGTGGGACCGGATTCGAGAACAAAGATATCAGAGATCTGTTCAGTGAAACGCTCCCAGGGTTCGGTCAGGTTTTCCCAAAAGCGAGAATAACGGCTGATGCCCTGCGGCGTGACAGGAATGATCCAGGCAAGAATCAGCAAGACACAGGTCACCACGAGCAAAGATTTATTGAGGTCGGCGTGGGTTTCAGTTGTGGTATAGATTCCTTCATTTTCCCAGGTTTGTTTGTTGCGCAGAAATTGGATTCGCCCCAATGCCAGCAACAGCAAGAACAGAAAAGTGAGCAAATAGCGCGAGTTTCGAGCCAGGTTCTGGTCATACTGGCTGACCACCAACAAGGTAATCCCCAACGGGATGAACGCTGACCACACGGAACCCTCGCGAATGAGGATAAAAGCGGAAATGGAACCCAACACCCACAGCAAAACTGCCATGAGCGCCAGAAACAGGATGGGATCCGTGAGCGCTTTGCCAGCTGCGAACTGCTGGATGGCAATCTGCAACCGCCAACCTAAAACATTCAGGATGCGATCATACCAGGACAAAGTCGGTTCAACCGTGGTGCCAAACAACCAGCCAATGGTGAAAGTGCCATAGACTGTGGAGAACAAGGCAGAGATCAGGGGTGAGAAGCGGCTGTAACCCAGGGCAATACCTGAAAGACCACCAAAAAACGTGATATAGACGAGGACATACAGGTCCCCCGTCCATTCTGTCGCCCACAGGCGCACTGCGACAAGTGTGATCACTGAGAGGACAATCAATGCCATCCAGGGATCAAACCAACGTTGATCTTCAGTTTTGCTTATTTTTACACGTGCGCTCATATTCAAAGTGTATTCAAATCGAAAACATTCGTCAATTATGTGATATGACGGTCATTATTCGCAAAGAGGCAAACCCGGTACGGAGTAGAGGTTGGAAGCATGAAGGATGATACTTTGAGAATGGTGAATGGTAAATGGTAAATGGCGAATAGCGTGCAACACCTCCTGTCACTGGTATAACTCACCTGAGTGGTTGCGTGGTCCTGTTATTCGTTAATTAGAAGGGAAAAGTCAACCACCGCAAGGGGGTGATTGAAATTCCCTTGCTGCGGGTTTGTTCTTAACTTCCAAATACGGCTATGTTAGCCGTTTGATGTCAGATTTTCTTGAGAAAAGCGCCAATTTTTTCCAACGCCTGTTCAAGCAGATCATAACGTGTGGCATAGGAACAGCGAACAAAGCCGCTGCCCGAAGCGCCAAAGGAAGACCCGGGCACCACAGCCACTTTTTGATCCAACAGCAGCTTTTCGGCAAATTCCTCATCCGATAGGCCGGTGTTGTGGATGCTTGGGAAAACGTAAAACGCACCGTGCGGCTCAAAGGTGGGCAGACCGAGATCGTTCAGTCCCTGGTACATCAACTTTCTTCGCCGGTCATATTCGGCAAGCATTTCCTGCACATAGGGCTCGCCCACTCTCAGGGCTTCCAGGGCTGCGTATTGCGAAATGGTTGGCGCTGACATGACAGAATACTGGTGGATGCGCACCAACCCTTTGATCAGGTCGGCTGGGCCGGCTGCAAAGCCGATGCGCCAGCCTGTCATGGCATATGCTTTTGAAAAACCGCCCAGCAGGATGGTTCGTTCATGCATGCCGGGAAGGGATGGAAAACATACATGCTCATGGCCGTACACCAATCGATCATATATCTCATCGGAAATCACCAGGAGATCATGCTTTTTCGCGATCTCCGCAATTGCCATGAGATTCTCCCGGCTGGCAATCGCGCCCGTGGGATTATTGGGGTAACCCAAAAGGATGGCTTTGGTGTTGGGTGTGATGGTTTTTTCAATTAATGCCGGGTTGGGCTGGAAGTCATCCTCCATGGTGGTGTAAACTTCCACAGGTTTTCCGCCTGCCAGGCTGACCTCTGCCTGGTAGGAGACAAAACAGGGCGTGGGGATAATGACCTCGTCCCCGGGATCGAGCAAAGCGGTGAAGGCAAGATACAACGCCTCCGATACGCCCACCGTGACGATGATCTCGTCGTCCGGGTCATATTCGGCGCCATACAGCGTTTTGAGCTGCTGCGCAATCGCCTGCCGCAGTTCCAGAATGCCGGCATTGGATGTGTAGTGGGTGTCGCCTTTTGCCAGGGAGCGGATCCCGGCATCGATGATCGGCTGCGGGGTGGTGAAATCCGGCTCGCCGATTCCCAGTGATATCACATTCTCCATTGTGGCGGCAATATCAAAAAACTTTCGGATGCCTGAAGGTTTCAGGGCATCGACCGTTCTGGATAATTTGGTTTTGGGCATTCATTCTCCTTGAGTGAGTGGTTTGGCACATGGTTATTCATCAGTAATCATACATCCTTTAGGCTGGACCTGCCATTGATCTTCTTCAATCAGATAGAACAAATCAAACAGGCAATCCCCGGGTGAACACCGCACCAGGAACCCGACGCCGGCTGGTTCTCTGCGGCGCTGGATGATTTCTTCCACACGGAAACGCTGTTCCTGCCAGGTGAGGGCACGCGGACTTTCTGGATAGGTGCTGCCCGCATAACATTCAACAATAGGGTTCATTGGTTGACAACCGAGTCATCGCCGAGAAAGAGCTTACCGGAAAATTCACTGACGGTGACGTTCTGCCCCAGGATGGAGTCTGCTAAAGTACTGGCGTTCACCTGGCAGTTCGGCGCAAGGACGGCGTTCTTCAGACTGCTGCCGTTCACCACTGCACCCGCTCCAATCGACACATGCGGACCAATGCTGGATTGGCTGACCCGGGCAGTGGGATGGATAAATACCGGCGGGTGAATGTCACATTGATCCAGTTCTGGCAGAGACTTGGTGTTCTCCCTGCCGTTTTCGAGCAGATACTGGTTGGTCTCCAGAATGGCTTGCAAGGTGCCGGCGTCCAGCCAGGTCTCAACCTTTTCGGTGCGCATCTGCTTTCCCTGTTCAAGCAGGATATTGATAGCATCTGCCAGGTAAAATTCGCCTCTCAAATTGACATTGCGCCGAACCTGCTCCTCAATGGCGGTAACCAGGTCCTCAGCTTCTTTGAAGTAGTAACATCCGACTACGACCAGGTTTTTGGTGATGTCCTGCGGTTTTTCGATCAGCCGGGTGACCTCCCCCCGATCGTTGACCACTGCCACGCCAAAACGACGCGGATCGGGAACGGGTTTGACCCAGGCAACGCCATCTAAGGTTTCCCCCTGCAGGAATGAAAAGTCATTCTCAATTAATGTATCGGAAAAAGCCATCAACATGGATCCGTGGAGGAACTGACGCGCCTGCCAGAAGGCATCGGATTGGCCTTTCATCTCCGGTTGAATGGCGTAATCCACATGCCAATCGGGATAGTGCTCCGCCATGTGGTCCTGGATTTGATCTCCCATGGTGGAACCAAGGATAAAGACAAATTCCGCCGAGTCAAAGTCTGGCACAGTGCGAAACATATTGAGAAGATGGTCCAGCACAGTGCCGCCAGCCAACGGGATCAGGGGCTTGGGCTTACTCCAGGTGAGGGGGCGTAAGCGTGTGCCGTATCCTGCCATGGGGATCACAATTTTGAGGGGTTTGGGCATAAAATTCTCTCCAAAGATATAACCAACCAGAAAAGATTAATAATTAGACATCTATTAAAATGACTTTTACAGGAACTGCTGGGAAATGACGTTTTAATCTTTCAATGTCATATACTAATTGTTCTCCGTAAGAAACTCCGGACGACATTTCTTTAGAGAGATAATGGCAAGGTACAATTTCAATCCCAACATCTGCCTTATTTTCATTAAAAAAATATTGAAACTTAGCCATATCGTAAAACATAAATGCATATTTCCCAAATTGAACTTCTACTAAGACCTTTTCTTTAACAAAATCGATTTGTTTGAATGAGCCATTTATCTTTACATTGTGATTCGGAATTTCAATTGTGTATGTGTCGCGAATTTCATTAAATCCTAATGCGTGAAAACAGTTCCGAAATTGTTGATTCATATCCGAAGGGGAATAGAGCATTTTGCCAAACATATTTTTCTCTTTGCTCTTTTTTAATCTTCTGGATTCTACAAGATTAATCACTTCATTTATTTCCTGATTTATCTTTGGGTATCGCACCTGAAGTATTTCAGATCCACCAAGATGAGAATACTCATATGTTATTTTCATTAGTCTGTTCTGTCCCTTCGTTATATGAATTTTTGTTATTTTCAAACAACTTTGGTTGTTGGTCTGTGATTTGAGATTGAAGATTTACAATTCTTGGTGGCAAATAATCTTGTGGTTCTTTTGGATCATATACCGGTCTATTCATTGGCCTAATTCGCAATTCCCCTTTTTCCGCTTGATCAATTCTTTCCCAGCCTATATTCACATAACCCTCAATGATCTCTGCACCTATTGCTTTTCTATTATGTAATAGGCTAGCAATAGCAGTTGATGCGACTCCCATAAACGGATCAAATACCCAGTCCTTCTCATTTGTTAGAGATAAGACCAATCTTTCGATTAACTCTACAGGGAATTGACAAGGGTGTTCAGTTTTCTCAACATGATTTGATTTAACATTTGGAATGTTCCAAATATCAGAGGGATTCTTTCCTAACGGATTTCCCGATAGTTTACCTTTCTTTGGACCCTTATAGTATTTCTTTGTTGGGTATTTTTGGGGTATTCGAACTGCATCTAAATTAAACACATAGTTATTAGATTTTGTAAACCACAATACAACTTCATATCTACCTGAGAACCGATTTGTTGCATGCAATCCATGTCCGAAATGCCAAATGATTCGATTTCGAAGATGTAAATTAAATTTTGAAAAAATTGGGAATAGCAAAATATCTAGAGGAATAATTTCGCCATTATCGACATAATTACCTACTTGCCAACAAATACTACCCTCATCCTTTAATACACGTACACACTCAGAAATAATTTTTTCTTGTTCTTTAAGATATTCATCTATTTCCAACTTTTTCTCGTATTCTTTCCCAATATTATAGGGAGGTGAAGTCACAATCAGCTGAACAAATTCATCAGGAATATCTCCAAGAAGGTTTTTTACATCACCACAAAAATATATGATATCGGAATTTGGATCGAATATTGTTGATTTTCTAAGATTCATAATTGTTTTACCTAGTTAGACAAAAAAGGTTGATTTATTTTACTTGCAATAATTTGACAAATATCTTTCTTATTAGCGCGTACAACAGGAAACATACGAATTAGTATAAATTCAAGTTACCAGACATCAAGCAATTACCCTATAAGCACTCTTGAATTATATTTTGTTTGTTTTCACACGAATATACCCACCAGTGGAAGAATACTAACATTAAGTACCTCCTATCCTCATTATAATACGATTGGTCACTGGATGGTCCTAATTAACATTCTTGTTTGTATGGGAATGGCTTACCTGTTAGATTCGAAGGATTGTTTTCCTCACTCAGGCAGTCGCGCAGTTCATGGACGAGATCACCGAAGGCGGGCAAATAGCGTACCTCGGGTGTACGCGGGCGGGGCAGGTCCACAGTCAGTTCCAGGATGATCTGACCGGGTCGGGGTGAGAGGACCAGCACCTTATCTGACAGGTAAATGGCTTCTGCTATCGAGTGGGTAACCATCAGGACCGTTTTGCGGCGGGCGTGCCAGATTTTGAGCAATTCGTCCCCCATACGTTCCCGCATCAGGGCATCCAGCGCACCAAAGGGCTCATCCAACAGCAGCAAATCCGGATCCTGCATCAAGGAGCGGGCAATCGCGACGCGCTGCGCCATACCGCCCGAGAGGTCGCGGGGATAGGCTTGCTCAAAGCCTTCCAACCCCACCAGTTCGATCAATTCCTGTGCACGAGCACGAATTTCTTCTTTGGGGATATTTTCCAGCTCTAATGGCAGACTGATATTCTCGATCACACGCCGCCAGGGCATCAGGTTGGGCTTCTGAAAAACCAACCCGACGCGCGGCTGCCGCTTATTAAACTGGACCTCCCCTTTGGTGGGTTCGACCAATCCTGCCAACACCCGCAGCAGGGTGCTCTTTCCGCTGCCCGAAACGCCAATCAGCGTGGTAAAGCTGTTGTGAGGCAGCGTGAAAGAAACATCCCTCAGCGCGTGCACTACCCCGCTGGCGTCACTGAAGACAACTTCCAGGTTCTTAACTGAAACAGTCGGTTCAGGGGAGAAGGTCATTGGTATAAGCCTCGTTCAGGTTTATTGGCTGGTTGAGCAAACCCATATCCAGCAGGACTTGCTGCATATTCTCCCATCCCACAGGATCGGTGTAACCAAGCTGATCGGATTGCCAGAGTTTGATTGATTCCGCCAAAATTGAACTTTGCAGCGCCTGGTCAGCATCTGCAAGGTTTTCTACATATTTTTTGCTGATCTCATAAGCCTCTGCGGGGTCATTGATTGTGTCTTCAATGCCTTTAAGCAGCGCTTCGATAAAGGCTGCCACTTTTTCGGGTTCATTTTGGATGGCAGCCTCGTTGGTAACTAACCCGTTTGCGACCAGCTGAAGATAGTCAGCAACCCTGATTACATCCACATCATAGCCCTGTGAACGCAGGACAACCGGTTCATTGGCGATATAAATCACCGATGCATCCACCTGCCCGGCAACCAAGGATTCCACCTGTGTGAAACCAATCGACTGCAAATTGATATCTTCTTCTGATAAATTCCCAGCATTGAGCAGGGCTTTGAAACCAATATAACTGGCGCCGTAGAGTCCGGGGATGCCAACAGCATAACCTGCCAAATCTTCAGGAGACTGGATTTGGGTATCGCTGAACGAGACTACGCCCACAGGAAAATCCTGGTACCATGCAGCCACATAGACCACGGGTAATCCCTGGGCGCGCGCCAGCAGGACCTGTTCTCCGCTGGCAATCATAAAGGTCTGCTCGCCTGCGCCAATTAATGCTACGGCATCTGCTTCATTGCCATATTCCAGCTCGACCTCAAAGCCAGCATCCTCAAAATAGCCTTTATCAATGGCAACATAGATCGGCGCAAACTGGATGTTGGGGATATAGCCAACCGTCAGGCGTGTGGCGTCACTGCGTTTGCAGCCGGCTAGAAACAGGCTGAAAATCAGGACGAGACTCACCAGGCATAATCGGATTTTATTAGACATCACTCTTTCCTCCATGAGGTAAATTCAGATGATTATTTCTGCCGCCAGGATTGCCATGCCAGAAGCCTGGACTCAATCAACAGCACAAGTCCATACAGCGCGATCGCCATCATCATCAGGGTGAAAAGCGCCACGAAGACGAGCGCAGTGTCGTATTGCCCACGGGCGACGTTGATCAGGAATCCCAGGCCGCGATCCGATCCTACCAGTTCACCCACCACGGCACCGATCACGGATAAGGTGGCGCCAACCCGCAGCCCACCCAGGAAAATGGGCAGCGCAGCCGGCACTTCAAGCTTACGAAAGGTCTGGATAGGCGTGGCTTGTAAGGAGCGCATCAGGTTGCGAAGGTCCTGCGGCACTTCACGCAAACCGACGACGGTATTGATCAGCACCGGGAAAAAGACCGTCAGGCTGCAGATTAAAACTTTTGAGAAGATCCCCGGACCAAACCAGATGACCAGCAGGGGAGCGATGGCAACAATTGGGATGGATTGGCTGGCAACCAGATAGGGCGAAATCAGATTTTCGAAAGTGGGAGATTTGGAAAGCAAATAGCCAAGGATGGTGGCACTCAGGCCGCCAACCAGCAGGCCGGCAACCACTTCCAGTAAAGTGACCGATGCATGGCGGATGAGCTGACCGCTGAGCAGGGTTTGTAGGAAGCGCTGCCAGACCAGGGTGGGTCCGGGCAGGATGAAGGCTGGCAGCCTCAAGAAACTGGCTAAGAGGTGCCATACCCACACGCCCAGGGACAGCGAAATCACCAGCATGAGCAGGCGCTGGAGAGTGGGAATTTTCATTTGGCGGATTGATTTTCCTGCTTCAGTCATATAAAAAACCCCGAGGGGATAGTCGGGGCATAGCTGTGCATTCTGAGATGCAAATACCTTCTTTCATTCGGACTGTTACCGCCGGCACCGGATTCACACCGGTTCATGCACCTTTTTTGTGCTCGTGGGCTCTCCCTGGTTAGGGATGACCACCGGTCGGGAATTGGATCTGAGATCCGCACCCTGCCCCGAAGGTTCTTGTTGATTATTGCTAAAGTATATCCGTTAGGATGGGCACTGTCAATCAAGATTTTTGCAGCAGGGCAGGGATTGTAAAGGGTTGGACAAACAAACTTGCGGACTAAAGTCCGCAGTCCGAACAAATAACATCCGGCATCAACCCTCATCTGCACCTGCCCGGTTTGTAAAACCTTTCGCCTTGCTATCCCCCTACCCGCAGCCCTATAATGGGACTTAGATAGGAAATTATGGCATAGAGATGAAAAAACTTTTACGGATCCTCGGCTTTACCTTGCTCACCTTCGTGATCGTGGCGATCACAGGCTTTTTAGTGTGGGCAGCCACACCTCCTGCCCCCGAAAGCCCCGCTCTCGAGAGCATGCAATCCACACAAGCGGTCGACTTAAAAGAAATGGACCGCTGGCTGGTCTTCACACCCACGGATATCACCCCCAGGACAGGACTGATCCTCTATCCTGGCGGACGTGTGGATTACAGGGCTTACAGCGCACATGCCCAGGGAATCGCCGCTGAAGGTTTTTTGGTGGTGGTTGTGCCCATGCCGCTCAATTTTGCCTTTCTTGGCGCCAACCGTGCGGCAGATGTGATTTCAACCTTTGCTGAGATTGAGACATGGGCTATTGGCGGTCATTCATTGGGCGGTGCGATGGCTGCCGAATTTGCCTATGATAACCCCAACCTGGTCGATGGTCTGGTTTTATGGGCTTCTTACCCGGCACAAAACACAGATTTTTCCACATCTCAACTGGACGTGCTATCGATATCCGCCAGCAACGACGGCCTCGCCACACCGCAGGATATTGCAGATTCCATCACACGTCTGCCCGAGGATGCCATTTTTATTGAAATTGAGGGCGGCAACCACGCCGGTTTTGGCTGGTATGGCCCGCAAAGTGGCGATGGTCAGCTGTCGATTTCACAGGAGGCACAGCAGCGCCAGATCGTTTCAGATACCTCACAGTGGTTAAAATCACTGCAAATTGAAAGCAGCATGGAGTGAGCATGAAAAAAGGCTGGAAAATCACGCTCATCATTATTACCTCCCTGATCGTGCTGCTGCTGGCAGGCCCTTTCCTGGTGCCTGTTCCACCGCTGAAGGACACCCAACCCGTCAGTGAATTGGCGGACCCTGACAGCCAGTTCATCGAAATCAACAACCTTCAGGTGCACTACAAAAAAGCTGGCAATGGCGAGCCTGTCTTCATCCTCCTGCATGGTTTCGGCGCCAGTACCTTTTCCTGGCGGGAAGTGATCGACCCGCTTTCGAACACTGGAACGGTGATTGCCTATGACCGCCCAGCCTTCGGGCTGACAGAGCGCCCCATGGAATGGGAAGGCGATAACCCCTACACCCAGCAAAGCAACCTCGCCATCCTTTCAGGGCTGATGGACGCATTCGAAATTCAGCAGGCAGTCCTGGTGGGCAATTCTGCCGGGGGCACGCTGGCAACCGCTTTTGCGCTCGAATATCCGGAGCGGGTTCAAGCCCTCATCCAGGTGGATGCCGCCATTTATCAGACCATGCCCGATTCACTGGTGCTGCGCTGGCTGCTGCAAACGCCCCAGATGGGCCATCTCGGTCCGTTAGTGTCGCGCCGCCTGGCTGCCAGCCAGGGCGATGCCTTCCTGCAGAGCGCCTGGTATGACCCATCCAGGCTTGAAGCGGACCCCCAAATCATCACAGGCTACCGCAAACCCTTGATGGCTGATAACTGGGATCGTGCTCTATGGGAATTCACCCAGGCTTCGAACGCCCCCAATTTAGCCGAAAAATTAGGTCAAATCACAGTTCCCACCCTGGTCATCTCGGGTGATAGCGACCAAATCGTGCCTGTAGAAAACAGCCGCCAGCTGGCAAAGGATATCCCCGGGGCGCAATGGGTGGTGCTGGAAAACTGCGGGCATCTGCCGCAGGAGGAATGTCCGGATGCGTTTTTAGCAGCTGTAACACAATTTATCTCCAACTTAGAAAAAGGTGCACAATGAGCAATCAAAAAGTGAATGTAGGCGAAACCCCTCCAGATTTTACGCTGCAGGATACACACGGCGAGTCGATCACCCTGTCCGATTTCAGGGGCAAAAAGAATGTTTATTTGATCTTCAATCGCGGGTTTACCTGACCGTACTGCCGCGGGCACATGGCGCAGGTGCGCCAGGATTATGAAAAATTCGTCCAGCGAGATACGGTCGTCATCGCCATCGGACCGGAAGACCGGGAGACATTTCAGCGCTACTGGGAACAACAGGATATGCCCTTCATCGGGCTGGCAGACCCGGACCATGCCGTCGCAGGGCTGTATGACCAGGAAGTGAAATTACTGAAGTTTGGACGCATCCCGGCTCAAATGGTGGTGGATAAAACTGGCACGCTCAAATTCGTTCATTATGCCAGGTCCATGTCGGATATCCCGGAAAATGAGGAAATTCTTGACCTGCTGGACCAGCTCAACATATAAAAAAATTGAAGGACGATTAATCTTTATTGGTGCTTACAAGTGTAAATATGACGCAAAACATTCTCGTCGCCGGTGCGACCGGACGTACCGGTCACATTATTACTCAGAAATTGATCCAGCAGGGCTATGCAACCCATGCCCTGGTGCGAGATCTGGCTGATGCTAAAAAGCTCCTGGGAATCGATTTGACCTTTCACCAGGGCGATGTGCGCAATCTTGAATCCGTGATGGGTGCCATGTCGGGCATTGATGCGGTGACCTCAGTCATTGGCGCCAGGACCCCTGTTGGCAAAAACTGCCCTAAAAACGTGGATTACCAGGGTGTGGTCAACCTTGTGCACGCTGCCGTTGAACACAATGTCCACCGATTTATCCTGGTGTCCTCGATTGCGGTCACCCATCCCGAACATCCCCTGAACTGCTTTGGGAAAGTGCTGGATTGGAAACGCAAAGCAGAAAAGGTGCTGCAGGACAGCCCACTGGAGTATGCTGTCATCCGTCCTGGCGGACTGATTGACATTCCAGGAGAGCAAAGGACGCTGATCTTTGACCAGGGAGATCATTTAATGGGAACGATCAGCCGGGATAGTGTGGCAGAAACCTGCCTGCAGGCGCTCAGGCTTTCCTCGCCGCTGCAAATCACCTTTGAAGTCATCGAGAAAGACCATAAGGGACAGCCCAACTGGGAGCAATTATTTCAATCTCTGTCTCGTGACGGGGTGCAGCAGAGTTGACCTCCTCCTGCACTCGAATAAATCCTGGCAGCCTCTATCCCCTGAAACGCATTGCCCGTAAGCCATTTAGCGTGACCAGCAACGAAACACCCATATCTGCCATCACCGCCAGCCACAGCGGCGCATAGCCGAGGAATGCAATCACGGCCACCAACAGCTTGCTTGCCAGGCTAAAAATGATGTTTTGGCGCACTAAACGGGTGGCAAAAGCCGATAATTTGATCGCAAAGGGTAATTTTCGGATGTCATCAGCCATCAAGACCACATCGGCTGTTTCCATCGCCTGGGCACTTCCGCTGCCGCCCATCGCAATGCCCAGGTCAGCTAAAGCGAGTGCAGGCGCGTCATTGATCCCATCTCCCACCATGGCCACCATACCATATTCCTCGCGCAGGCTTCGAATAGCATCCCTTTTATCGCCAGGCAGCAGGCTTGCCCTGACCTCATCCAGTCCAATCCTTGTGCCAATCTCGCCAGCCACTGTGGCGTTATCGCCGGTGAGCATGACGGTATGCTTTTTCATCTGGCGCAGTTCTGTAATCACCCTGTGTGAATCCTGGCGGGGGGTATCGGCGACTGCCATAAATCCGCGCACCTTTTCGCCATCACAAATCAGCATGGCAGTCTTGCCTTCCGATTCGGCCTGATGCACCCACTGACGCACTGCAGGGGGTATGTGGTGCTCTTCTTCAAACAGCCGCAAACTCCCGATGGTCATCCTCTGGCCGTCAATGGTGCCTTCTATGCCCAATCCCCCGCGCGTCACCAGGTTTTGAGCAGCAGGATAAGCCTCCTGCACACCGCGCCATTCGGCTTCTTCAGCAATCGCCTGCGCCAGGGGGTGGGTGCTGTGGCGTTCCAACGCATGTGCCAGCGCCACCATATCATCACAGGCTTCACAAGCGTCTTCACCCTGGCAGCCCAGATCACGGCAATCCACCACCTTTGGTTCACCCTTGGTGAGTGTGCCAGTTTTATCAAAGGCAAACGCGCTGATCTTTGAGAGCATCTCCACAAACAACCCGCCCTTAAATAAAACTCCTTCCCTGGCCGCGCGGGTCAGGCTGGCGACCATTGTCACAGGCGTTGAAATCACCAATGCACAGGGGCAGCTGATCACCAACAGCACCAGCGACCGGTGCAACCAGCCGCGTGTCCCATCTACCATGTTCAGGAATGGCTCGCCAAAGAAGAGCGGGGGGAGAGATGCCATCAAAATCGCCAGTACCACCATGGCAGGCGTGTAATATTTGGCAAACTTTTCAATAAATTTTTGACTGCGGGACTGCCGCGATTGTGCCTCAGTCACCATCTCGATGATACGGTGCAGGGTGGAATCCGCCACCAGCCGGCTCACCTCCACAATCAAACGACCGCTGCCGTTCACCGTTCCGCTGAAGACCTCGTCCCCAACGTTTTTCCAGACTGGCAAGCTCTCGCCAGTGATGGGCGCCTGGTTCAGGTCGCTCTCACCCTCCACAATCACGCCATCCAGCGGCAGCCGTTCGCCAGGGCGGACGATGAACCGGTCTCCGATGACGAGCATTTCCACCGGGACAAGGCTCTCGACGCCATCCTCCAGCTTTACGGCGTGGGTGGGCGTCAGCGAGGTCAGCCGAGAGATCGTGCCGCGTGCCCGTTCATTTGTAAACCCTTCCAACGCTTCCGCCAGGTCGAAAAGCAAGATCAACGATGCGGCTTCAGCATATTCGCCAATCACCACAGCGCCAATACCAGCCATCGTCATCAAAAAGTTGATGTTGAAAGTATGGTTGACCCATAAATTGACCAGTCCACTGCGGGCGATCGGCCAGCCTGCCATGATAAGCGCGCCGATTTGCAGGCTGATCACAGCCCATTCCGGGGCACCTATCCAGCCCAAAGCCAGGGAAAGCAATACCACGACCCCCGCAATCAAGGCTAATTTCGATTCAACCTGCGCCAGAAGGTAGCGCCAGAATCCCAGGACAGCATTGGGCTGATCCGCAGGATTTTGTCCATCCTGGTCCGCATCAGCCACGCCGTAGCCCATGGTGGTGATCATCTTGTGAAGGTCCTTGTCTTTTACATCCCCAATCACCCTCATCACACCATCAAAGAATTGCAAGCTAACTTCTTCCACGCCAGGGAGCTTTGCCACCGAGGCTTCCAGCCCGCGGGCGCAGTCCATACAATCCAGACCCGTAATTCTTAGTTTCGTTTCAGCCATGTTGTAAAAAACCTCAATCAAAAAGGATATGTTCCAGAGTGCGCAAGAGGATATCGCGCACGTGGTCATCTGCCAGAGAGTAGAACACTTCACGCCCGTCTTTACGATAGCGGACGATATCCAGCGTGCGCAACAGGCGCAGCTGGTGCGAGACAGCACTCTGCGAAACAGCCAGGTGTTCTGCCAGGCTGCTCACACTGTGCTCATCATTGAATAACAATGCCAAAATACGCAAACGAGTCGGGTCCGCCAGGGCTTTGAAGCTTTCCGCCATGGTGATGATGGTCTCTTCCGACAGTAATTCGTCCAATTGGCTCAAATCAATCAAATTGTGATCTATCATTACTTATCCTTGAATATGTGAGCACTTATTCATATATTAAATATAACCAAATTATTTGAATTGTCAAGCAAAAGGTGGGATAAGCAAAAATGACCGAAGTGTGCTTAAATAAATAACCTTGTATGCACCATCCTTAATTGGAGCATCATCATCCAAACCTGCAGAACTTCGTTCAAATCAATCATCACACAATAATTTTTATATAAGTTACCTGCACCTTTTTGGTAAATCAGCCAGAAGATATGACAAAATAGTTACTAAATTCGTTTGCATACAATATTGCTCCTTGCAGGAAAACAATTTTATTGTTAAACTTACAAGGTAATTTGTGATAACAGCGATCATTACAATTGCCTGATCAATACAACAGTTAACCACTACAAAAATATTAGAGATGATAGAAAAGCAAGAGACAACAGACGATAGTGACAGTCCTTTAGGCGACCAAGATAGATACTTAGACGGGTCATGCACGGTATAAATTAAGCACACAAATCATCCTCAGAAGATGACAGGAGCTTGATTTATCCCGAGCTCCTGTTTTCATTTCTCCTCCGGTTGCTGCTAGATAAGAAGCCAAAAGGTGCCTGGAAAGAGGTGAGAGATGATTTACTTTAGCCAATTGATCAACCAGAACGTTTGGGATGGTTTTGGCAATGTTGTGGGGAAATTAGAAGATGTTCTCATTGATGCAACTGAGAAGAAAATGCCGCCCATTGTGGCGCTTTCGCTTAAGAAAAACGCTGCAGGAATTGAATTTATCCCGGCAAACCAGATTGCCAGCCTTTGGCCCAGCATCACCCTGAAAGTCGGAAAAGATCGAATTAAACCCTTCAAACCTTCTGGTCATGAATTACCCCTGCTCGATCGCGTCCTGGATCAGCAAATTGTGGATACGGAGGGAAAACGCCTGGTACGCGTCAATGACCTGCAATTAGCTCTGGCTCGCGAACAATTTGTTCTGACAGGGGTGGATGTCAGCGGCACAGGGCTTCTCCGGCGGCTGGGCTTAGAGAAAATCGGAAAAGCAATCGGGGGAGTCATCAAAAAGGCGCCAGGTACTGTTGTCATTCCCTGGGAATTTGTGGCTTCCATTGAGCACGATGACCCGCTGCGTTTGAGTGTGTCACAACACAAAATTGTAAAAATGCCACCCGCTGATATTGCTGCCATTGTGGATGAACTCGATCGGCACACCACAACCGCCCTGCTGGAAGGCTTTGCTAACCAAGACCTGGCAGACACGCTGGAAGAAAGCTCACCCGGCTTACAAATGGCTATCCTCTCCAACCTATCCCCTGAACGGGCAGCCGACATCCTGGAAGAAATGGACCCTGATGAAGCTGCTGACCTGCTGGCAGATTTACCAAACCACACCAGTGAATCTCTCCTCAACCTGATGGAGAAAGACGAAGCCCTCGAGGTTCGCAACTTATTGGCTTACCCAGAAGATACAGCAGGCGGCATCATGACCACAGAGTTTGCCCATGTGCCAAGCAACCTGACCGTTCAAGAAGCCATTGACTTTCTCCGTCAATCGGAAGATGCCCATGAAGATGAAATTATGTACTATGTTTACATCCTTGACGAGGCAAATCGCTTAAAAGGTATGGTAACCTTGCGCGACCTGGTGATGGCGGATCCTCAGAACAGCCTGCGCCAGTGGGAAGAAGGGGATCAGATTACCGTCGAGCCGTTGACGCCTGAAAAAGAAGTGGCTTATCAGATCGCAAAATACAACTTGCTGTCCATCCCGGTCATTAACCCGGACAGTAACGAAATGCTGGGAATCGTGACCGTTGATGACGCCGTGGACATTGTCCTGCCAACAGCCTGGAAGAAACGTCTGCCAAGGTTGTTCTGAAATTATTGGAGTAGATGAATATGAAGAAATTCAGAGTGCCGGGTTGGGTTCGTCGGATTGGCATTTACCTGGCAGTCCTCGGACCCGGATTGATCACAGCCAGCGCAGATAATGATGCCCCGGGTATTGCCACTTATTCCATGGCTGGCTCAACCTATGGGTATCAGTTCCTTTCCATTATCCTGATTGTCACCATTGGGGAGATTGTCATCCAGGAAATGGCAGCCCGCATGGGCGTTGTCACTGGCAAAGGCACTGCCGACCTGATCAGGGAAAGATTTGGGGTGAAGATCACTGCTTTCGCCATGCTTGCCCTGCTGGTCGCCAATCTCGGTACCACCGTCGCACAAATTGCTGGCATCGCTGCCTCTGCCGAGCTGTTCGGCATCAGCCGCTACATTGCTGCGCCACTGGCGGCAATCCTGGTCAGTGTGTCTGTATTGAAGGGCTCCTATAAGGTGATCGAAAAGTTCCTTCTGGTTTTGTCCTTATCAGCCCTCAGCTACGTGGCAACTGTTTTTATGATCAATCCACCTTGGGGCGAAGTCTTAAGGTCAACGGTTACACCCCAATTCACCTTCGATAACAATTTCTTGATTGCAATGCTTGCAACAGTAGGTACCACCATCACCCCCTGGGGCATCTTCTATATGCAAGCCTCTGTTGCAGATAAGGGACTGGCAATCAAGGATTATCGGTATACAAAACTGGATGTTGTATTTGGCGCCGCCTGGGGAAATATCATTTCAGCTTTCATCATCATCGCCACAGCCGCCACGCTATTCATCAACGGTATTGTGGTTGAAAGTGCAGAACAAGCAGCCCTGGTGCTTTCGCCCCTGGTAGGGGATGCAGCCAAGATCTTATTCTCGGCAGGTTTGCTGGGAGCGTCGCTGCTGGCAGTCTCCGTGCTGCCCCTTTCGACAACCTATGCATTTTGCGAAGCCTTTGGCTTCGAGCGCGGTCTGAATAGAAAATTCAAGGATGCACCGGTGTTTTATGGCATCTATACAGGCATTATTGCCCTGAGTGTATTGATCGTGCTCATACCGGGGGTTCCGCTGTTTCCCTTGATGTGGCTATCCCAATCCCTCAACGCCCTCCTTCTTCCCATTATGCTGGTTCTGGTGCTCAGGCTCAGCAACAATGAAAAACTGATGGGAAATTGGAAGAACAAGGGAATACAGAACATCTTTGCCACCGGTCTCACACTCTTTATCAGTTTGATCGCGATCGCGTTCCTGGTCACATCCTTTTTCGAATTACGAGGGTAGCAGCGGCAGAATGTGCCAGCCATAACCCTGTCCGATTATGGCATATTTGCCAGAGCAAAGGTCCACATATCGGAAAATTCTTCGATCAGCTTGGCGGTGGGCTTGCCCGCGCCGTGCCCTGCTCGTGTCTCAATGCGGATCAGCACCGGTGCCTCGCCAGCCTGAGCCTGCTGCAGTTTGGCGGCAAACTTGAAGCTGTGGGCAGGAAAAACCCGGTCATCATGGTCACC
>DIXG01000094.1 GCA_002436005.1 Anaerolineaceae bacterium UBA6086
GTCAACAATTTTCTCAAGGTAGGGCTGGAAGATGGAGAAATCCGATTCGGTCTTTGCGTTCACCCAATGTTCGTGCGCCATCGTTGTGACCTGGATAAACTCTATCAGCCTGGGAAGTGGGATTTTGGTTTGCTTTTCATAGGCTCGCTTGGTGACCTTCACCATGCGCGCTTCGTCTGTTTCAGCATTCAAATCCCCGACCTCCTGCTCCAGGTCAGCAATTAGCTTGCCCACTTCATCAGAGGTGAATTTTTCATGCGCAATCCGACCCAGGGCTGAAAGCTGAAGCCCGCGCTCCTCTGCCCCGCCAGGGGGCATGTTGACCTGTTGATCCCATCCCAAGACTGCTGAAATATGGTTGAGGTCTTCCAGTTCAGCAGCCAGTTCGACCAGTTGAGTCATTTTGGGTGAATATTCTGTTTTTTCCGTCATAGTTTTTCCTTAATTTGATGTATCGAAGAGTGAATTTGAGAATTTGTAACAGGTTGGGTTCACACAATTTTCCAGCGCAGCGGTTTTTCATCCAGCGCGTTGACGACTTCGGAGAGAATATCAAAGCCTGCGCGTAACTGGGCTTCTTTGGTCTGTGCGCCGATGTGTGGTGTGCCGATTACCCTGGGGTGATCCAGCAGAGGAATCGCACCGGGAGGTTCTTTTTCGAAAACATCCAGTGCTGCGCCTGCCACCTTACCGCTTTTGAGGGCGGCGAGAAGGGCTTCCTGGTCAATCACACCGCCGCGCGCAGCGCAGACGATAACCACGCCGTCCTTCATCAATTGGAAGGTTGCATCGTTCAGCATGTGATGGGATCGCTCGTTGTGGGGAATGTGCATGGTGATGATATCGGATTGCGCCAGGAGTTCTTCCAGGCTGACGGGCTCAGCGCCAAAGGTGCGGATTTCATCTGCCGGGCGGGAAGAACCATAGGTGATGACTTTCATCTCAAAAGCCTGTGCCCGTTTGCATACCGCTTTGGCGATGTTGCCAAAGCCAATGATGCCCAGGGTTTTTTGGTAGAGCTCAGTGCCCACCAGCTCTTTCTTCAGCCATTCGCCAGCCTTTAATCCTGTATTTGCTTTTGGAATCTCACGGATCAGGCTGAGCATCAGTCCGATGGTTAATTCTGCCACGGATACTGTGGTAGCGACAGGGGCATTCACAACGGTCACACCATGCGCTTTGGCAGCTTGCAGGTCGATATTATCAACCCCCACGCCCATCCGACCGACCACTTTGAGCTTCTTTGCGGCGGCGAGGACATCTTCGGTGATTTTTGTCCGGCTGCGCACAATGACAGCATCATATTGATCGACCACTTCGAGCAATTCTTCAGCTGTGATGCCCTTCTGATCGGCAAGATCAATCTTGTTGAGCAGGTCTTGATCGGTAATGGGAGCAAGACCGTCTGTGAGTAAGATTTTCCAATTCATAGCTTAAATCTCTCCTTGGCTTTGGGTAATGGTGTATGTGCTAATTTTACCGTTAATTTACTTGTATTTGGGTGGTGTGAGCGCTTTTTGCGAAAACTTCATCTGAGCGTCAGGGACGGCGCAAGGTGCGAAGATCATCTCGACGAATAGTGACCCCAATCTGATCCAGGTGCTCCAGCAGAGCGGCAGCATATTTCCGGCTGGTGTTGAACTGGTCGCGAAATTGTGCCAGGGTGATGCTCCCCTGCTCACGGATATGATCGATCACAGCCGAACGCATGTGCTGGTAAGCTTCGGGCGTGAACAGCACTTCTTCGCTAACCTGGATGAACTGACCGGTTTCAACCAGGGCGGTCAGCAGGGGTTCACTCACCTCTTCCAGGCACTGTTTGACGGATGGGGGTGTGTAGGGTTGTTCCTCAAATTTCTGGCGCAGCACGGCAACCTGTTCCTGCTGCACTGCGGTAAACACGACTTCGTGCCCTGTCATATGAATTTTGGCACCGGCTTCTTTGACCAGGTGGTTTTCTGCCAGGCGCGAAATCAGTGCGTCAAAAACATTTGGGGAGAGATTCATTTGTGATTTCAGCTGTTCGCGCGGCATGCCAGTGCGAAGGGGGTATTCCTGATGATAGGCGGTAAGATGCTGTGTGATCCTATCAAGATATTGATCGTAGGTCTCTTTGGGCAGGACAAGGCGTCTATCGTTGAGCAATACCAGTGATCCCTGTTCGATGAGCGTCTCAGCGGCGTCATTTGCCGGGGCTGCTTCAAGCCCTGAGGTTTCGATAATTTTTGCAAGTGATGCGGCACCTGTTTTGTGAGCAGTTTGGAGCAAAATTTCTTCGGGTGTGCCGATCAGCAACTGCTCTAATTCTTCAAGGCGCCGGGGGTTAAAGCGCTTGTGGCGGCTGGTCGGGTGCGGGTCCACAATTTGTCCGCCGCCAATTGTTGCCGGGGGGGATGGGCGCCGGAGGATGAACCGATCCTGTCTCTGGGCGACAACGGGCTCCTGAAGCAGTAACTGGAGGAAGGTGTCCTTGCCGGGTTCCAGCTCACGGACACCCAGCACACGCGCGCGTGCCATCACCTCAGCGGCGCCGAGGAATAATTTCACTTCCATATTGTGTTTCAGCGGGGCATCAGCGTCTGGCAAAAGGGTGCACCACACATCCATCATTTTTGTGGGCTGATAGGTTCCCGGGTGCACAATTACCTGACCGCGTTCAATTTGATTAACGCTGATCCCGGAAATATTGACAGCGGTTCGTCCTCCAGGTAGTGCCTGGTTTTCTGCTTGTTTGTGGGTCTGGAGCCCGCGGATTCGGCTTTGAAGCCCTGCAGGCAGAATCTCCACAGTGTCGCCGACAGTCAATATACCGTCCATCAGCGTGCCGGTGACGATGGTGCCAAAGCCGGGCAGGGTGAAGACGCGGTCCACTGGGAGCCTGGGACGGTTGAGATCTGGGCGATGGGGATGTTGTGAGAGGATCTCCTGGATGGCAAGGGTCAGGTTGTCTATGCCTTCGCCTGTACGGGCGCTCACCCGGATGATGGGCGCTTTTTCCAGCACTGTTCCAGCCAATGTGTCGTTCAGGTCGGCTTCCACCAGATCCAACCATTCAGGATCAGGTATCAGGTCAATTTTGGTCAGGGCGACTACCCCGGCTGGCACCTTGAGCAGGTCGATGATGGCAAGATGTTCTTTGGTCTGGGGCATCACACCTTCATCTGCCGCGACGACGAACAGCGCGGCGTCAATTCCCCCAATACCCGAAAGCATGTTCTCGATGAAATCACGGTGGCCGGGCACATCCACAATCCCAACCTCATCGCCGTTGGGGAGTTCAAACCAGGCAAAGCCCAATTCAATGCTCATTTCCCGGTCCTGTTCCTCTTTCAAGCGGTCCGGGTTGATCCCTGTCAGCCGGTTGATGAGGGTGGATTTGCCGTGGTCGACATGACCTGCGGTGCCGATGACTTGCACGATTGGTTCCTATCTGTGTTCGCGGGCTATTCTTTAAAAATATTGTTGTAGTGGTCGATTGAATCCCTGAGGGTGGCTAAAATGCTTTGGAGACGCTTGATGTCTTCTTTGCCAAGCTGCTGCAGATTGTCTTTCACAGATCCCAGCTGATCTTCGATGATTGTGATCTGTTCACCCAGGGCTTCGATCGATTTATTCATCTCACGGTGCTGTTCCTCCTGCGAGATGATGTAATTTGACCAACGTTTTTGATCATCCGATTTGAAAGTTGTCCACTCCTGCCTGAACCGATCTTCGGTCAGCCGCTGAACTTCTGTGATTTCATTGACTCGCCGATCGAATCGTTGGGTCATCTCATCCAACGCCGTCTGGGACTGTTTGACAGAACGGTGGGTATTTTCTAAACCAGAAATCTCTTCTTCCAGTCCAGCGGTCATTTTTTCCATCTGTTCAAATCGTTCCGCCCATTGTTTGAAAGCCCGGTCTCGTTCGACTTGACCCATATTGAGTTTTTCAACGAAAGCAGTTTGCGATTCCCGTCGTTCCGATTCAGCATCCAGCAGGTCTTTGATGCGGACTTCCAATTTTCGCATGTTATCGCTGACCAGGTCTTGTTTGGCGCGTGTTTCATCATATCGCTTCCGCAAAGAGGTGATCTCCCCTTGCATATCGGTAATGCGTTTGGCGTCCTGCCGGCGATTTTCCTCCAGCATTCGCAGGGAGCGTTTGTAGTCATCATCAAAATGTGCGATTTCACTGAACTGCGCTTTAAGTTCTTCGTTCAGGCGAGCCAATCGAATATCCTCTTCAGCCCTTTCTCCCAGAACTTTTGGAACATCCAGTTCCTCAATGTCTTTGATGCGCTTTCGCAGGCTGGTGATGTCCTCGTTGAGGTCACTGATCTTTTGTTGATCCCGGTTGACCTGGATCTGATTTTCCTGAATCGACCCTTTCACATCCGTCATCTGGCGACCAAGTTCAGAACGCATGCCGGTGATTTCCTGCTCAAATTGTTCAAGGCGCGCCATCAGGGTGTTCAGACGTGTGATCTCACTGTCCATCTCAGTCAGGCGATTACGCAGGACAGCATTTTCTGTCTCAAGCGTCTCGATTTTTCCCTGCAGAGCGGCGATAATGGTTTTATCATTGCGCCGTTCAGTATCCAGCCAATCCACGCGCTTTTCAAGTTGTTCTCTGTCAAATGGTTTATCCATGTTTTGTTACCTGTCTCATTGGGGGTTGGATTCCCCTGAAGATTGGGGTTGTTTTGTTTAATCTGATGCAAAGAATTATACACAATTCGCCCCGATTAAGCCCAACGTTGGAGAATGGTTGCCCTGAGTTTGATTGACCCATGTGTTTGGAGTCTACTGCAGTTGAGTGAAGGCGGTCAAGGTGTTAAGGATGCCATCCATGAAGTTGTTTGGGAATAACCCGAGCAGGACCAGGATCAGGATCATGATCAGCACGGGCAAATATTCATTAGACTTTTCTGAAAGTCGCCATTTTTCAAATGTGTTTTCGTCCTGAGGAGTCAGAAGAGAGAAAAGAAGGCGAAGAGTGAACAGGAAGAGACCCAGGTTGCCAATGAAACTCCACACGCCAAAGGCTGTGCCAGCGTTCAGGGTTGCTGAGAGCAAAGCCAGCTTGATTGGAAAAGATGCCAAAAGCGGCATGCCGGCAATGCTGAATTGCGCCAGGATCAAGCCAGCGGAAAGGATTGGAAACCGTCTTGCTATGCCACGAACGGATTCGAATGTCAGTTCTTCGGCGTGATTCTCAAGCGCGGTCAGCGCAAAGCTCCACAGCCAGAAGCCCAGCGCCCTAAGGGGAAACAGGAGCATCAGCCAGTTCAAACCGCCTTGCGAAATCAGACCGAGTGCCGCGAGAGAGAAACCGCTCTCTGTCAGCACAGAAAAACCAAAGGCGCGCTTCAAATCGGTTTGGAAGGCTGTCCATAAGCCGCCAATCACAATCATCACCACACCGAATAATTGCAGCGTTTCCGCCAGGTTTGGCAGGTTTCTGAGGAAGGTGTAGCGATTGAAAAAGTTCAGACTGAAGACAAGGATTGTGGTTGGAAAAAGAAAGACTAAAAACCCCACGACATTGGGGCGGCTGCGTTGAGCAACCATTGGAATCCAGCTGTGGAAAGGAAAGATGCCCAACCAAAGGGCAAAGCCGAGTCCCAGCAAGATGGTGCTTTGACCAACCAGGGGACTATCAGCCGGTAAAGTCTCAACGCCGGTCAATAACCAGCCCGCCAATAAAATCAGGGGCATGGCAAGGGTTTGCAGCGTCAGATAACGCAGTATTCCCCGATCGGTAGCACCTCCGCCCTGTGAAAGCATCGGTACGGATACCAGAATCGCAATTTGGATCAGCACGGCAGCATAGAGAAAAGGTTCTACCCCTGCGGCAGCGGTTAACAGGGCTGTCAGCACCAGGCTGATGGGTCGGAAAGCAACCGGTGTATTAGGGAACCAGCTGCTGAGCGTCCACAGCCCTGTCATGGCATAGATTAACGAAATAAAGGGCAATATCTCATACTTGACTGTGATTTGACGCCCCAGGATCGCCAAATTTTCAGAAAAAACCAGGCGGAGCGGTCCGATGGAGAGGGTTAGATTTTCCGGAAAAAGAGCCGCCAGGAGGGCTAATCCAAATGCTGTGATGACAGTGAGGATGATGCTCAGGGCTTTACGTTGATAAAGTGCCCCCACGATAGCTGCTATGACCAGGGGAAACAAAACCCACAGGAGCGGTGTATTGAGAGTCACAGGACTTCCTCCTCTTCCTGTTCAGTCCCTTTTTCAACACCCGTCCCAATGAAATACACGCCCACCAGGGCAAGACCAAGGTTGACCAATACAAGCAAGCCTGTTAATAACGAGGAACGTTCCAGTCCTGCGTGAATGATCTCAAAGCCGGATAACAGGCTCAACAGGGCAAAGACAGTTAGATAGGGTTCGGCAGTTGTTCCAAGCTGCATCAAACCCATCCCCAACAGCATCAAGCCGCTTTGCACAATGATCAGATTGAGCCCTGGAAAGATGTTGCTTTGTACGCCTGGTGCCAGAATGAACATGACAAGGATGACCAGCAAGCCAGCCACAGCGCGGAAGAACATGCTGGCGGGCGACTCTTCAACCGCTGTCGATTTTTGCTGGCGCATGCAGGTGAAACCAATCGTCACAGTTGCCATCCAACCCACAATTAACTTAATGACTGCCATGCCTGTTGGCCAGGATACATCCACCAGGATAAAGGCAGCCAGATATTGCAGCGCTAATGCCCCCGCGTTGATCCGCCAATCTCTGAAGATCAGGATGATCATTGCTGTCATAATAATCACCACAAAAGCCAGCGTTGGAAGGATCTGCATCTCAGTTAACCCCTCCTCCGGTCAGAATGGAAATCAGCAGGACGAGCAATAAAAGGGTCCACAGTATCCCGCCATCACTTTCCAGGATGGCAGAAAAGCTCTTGAGGGCGAGTCCGATCAGGTGGTTTGCTTGCCAGATTAACTGGTAAAGCCAGTCCAGCCGCAGCACCTGCTCTATGATTGGCAGGATCACATCCAGCACTTTTGTGAGCAGGCTGCTGGCAGGAAAGTGCAGATAGGGCGGTCGAATGCCCAGCCTGCGAGCAGTCAGGATAGCTGCAATGATGAGCAAGAGGCTGATGATCCCCAACCACCAGGCGCCAGCAGTGAGCGATCCAGGCCAGCCAATTAATCCCATTGTGGCGATGGCTTGAATGATGAGGATCAACCCCAGGGGATATACCAGGCGTGCCCAGGATTCCAGCGCACCCACTTCCCCACCTGGACGGAGGGCATGGTTGAGATAGCCCAATATCAGCATGACATGTGCAATCAGAAAAAGAAAGGTCCAGAAGGTGTGTCCGCTGCCTATCAGCCCCATCCATCCACTGGCTGCAGGCGTGAAAGGCAAGCCGATCAAGCCCAATAACCCAAAAAACATCAAGAAGTTCATGCGCTGAATGCGGGGTGAATACAGGAACGCAAGGCTTCCCGGCAAAAGCAGGGCGATACCCCACGCCAGGCTGGCTGAAGGTACCCCGTTCAGGACGGAGGTAGTCGCCAGTGCTGCCCACGCGACGATCCAGAAAGGGCGTCCTGCTATTTCATTGGTTGCCGTGAGCCAGCGAAAGCCGGCGTACAGGGCTGCTGCAGCCAGCATGGCAAGAAAATAGGGAAGCCATCTTTGCAGCGAGGGAGTGACCAGGTTGGCGGGTAAGCGTGCCAGCAAGCTGAGGCTGGAGGCAACCGGTGCGAGTCGGATAATGTTCCCGGCGCCCCGCCGCAGGTTAGGCTCCTGGAGAAAGGGCATGTTGAGGGGAAAGACGCCCAAACGCAGGCCAGCAGCGAGCAGGAATAGGAAGCCTGCTTGCTGCGGGATCTGGGTCAGGTCGAACTGCCCGCTAGCACGCCAACCCACCAGGGTGGCGATAAACAGCATCATGATGGACGCTGTTCTCGCGCCGTAGGCTATCACGATTCGGCCATAGGACCGGTTGGCTTCTTCAAGGCGAAGTAAATAAGCCATTTCGAGAATATCCACAATCACCCATGTGATCATTAAGGTCAGGCTGGTGCCCGATTGGAGGGCGAGCAACCCCAGTGCGGTGATCATCAGGCTGGCAGCCCAAGAGAGCGGCGTGCTGTCATATCTTGTTCTGGCAGCATCGGTCAGGATCACAGCCAGAGTGATGGTGATCAGGGCAAGCGCATAGGGCCAGGCGTTGTAATCCAGCAGGAGCGAGATTTGACCGAAGAGCGGGATTTCGGGTTGAGACCAGGAGATGATCTGGATTGTGGTAGGTAACCGTAAGCGCAAAACAAAGATGGTCAGCCAACCAATGATAGCAGCGCCGGATGCAATTAGCCAGCTCGTCCCAAATTTTGGCTGGATGCGATCAAGAATGACGATGGCAAGCGCTGCCGTCAGGAGAATCCCGATGGGAAGAAGAAGAATCATGGCGATGGTTTACGGGTCAAAGCGCACATATCATGCCTCATGTTCCTGTTGGCATTTACCCAAAGGTAAACGCCGATTGGTAACCGGCACTAAAGGAGCTCACCTTCATGGCGATTCAGATAATGCCCCATCCCCGGTTTGCCATACCAGTTTTTCCCGTCCACAATCTTTTGGCCGCGCAGGAAGACCATCACCGGGAAGCCCTTCAAATGCCAGCCTTCGTATAGATTGTAGTCTGTGCGATGCTGGGCAACGTCCACGCCGTAACGCAGCTCTTTGTTCGGGTCCCAGATGGCAATGTCGGCGTCTGCTCCCGGCAGCAGCGCACCCTTTTGCGGATAGAGACCAAAGATCTTGGCTGGGTTGGTGCAGTGCAGTTCAACGAATTGGTTGGGGGTCATTCGGCCGCTGCCCACCGCCGTGGTCCACAGGATGGGCATCCGATCGCCAACGCCGGGCAAGCCGTTGGGGATTTTGGTGAAGTCGTCTTTGCCCAGTTCTTTCCCGGGAATGGCGACCTGCTCTCCTTCATATTCGATGGGAGTGGTGCCATCGAAGAAGAAGGGACAGTGATCTGTTGAAACCGTCTGGATGATCCTGTCTTTCAACCCTTCCCATAAACGCAAACTGTCGGCTTTGGTGCGCATGGGCGGGGAGCAGATCCATTTGGCGCCGTCTTCGCGCCGGAGATCGTCTTCGGTAAAGAACAGGTATTGGGGACAGGCTTCGCCCATCATATTCAATCCGTGCTCGCGGGCATAAACTAACTGATCCACCTCACCAGCGGTGTTCATGTGGACGAGATAGAGCGGTGCATCGCCTGCCTGGGCAGCCAGTGCAGCAGCTCGGAGTGAGGCTTCCGTGGCGCCCCATGCGGGGCGGGTTTTGGCATGGAAATAAGGTGACTTATTTCCGGAAGCAAGGGCTTCGTCGACGAGAATGTCAATCACATCCCCATTTTCAGCATGCACCATGGTCAAAATACCGGCTGATTTTGCCAGCCGCATCACCCGGAAGATCTCACCATCTGAAAGGCGCAAACGCCCGTTGTAGGCGGTGAACACCTTCAGGCTGGTGATGCCCAGGTCTGGCAAAGTAAAGATTTCTTTTGCCACCTCTTTATTAAACCGGGTGATGTTCATGTGAAAACCAAAATCAACCGATGCCCTGGAATCTGCCCTGGCATGCCAGCGATTAATGTTCTCTTCCAGTGTGCCCTCATCCTGTGGAACAAAATCAATGACCGTTGTGGTACCGCCAAAGGCTGCCGCCTTACCGCCGGTGTAGTGATCATCCGAGGAGACGGTGCTGAACATCGGCAGGTTCAGGTGAACATGGGCGTCAATACCGCCGGGCAGGATGTATTTTCCCGTTGCGTCCACCACTTCTGCATCGGGGTGGGTCAGATTCTGACCGATCAATTTGATTTTTTCACCTTCGATCAGGATATCTGCGTTGAACGTTTCGCTGGCGGTAATCAGGGTGCCGTTTTTAATTAAGGTTGCCATCAGAATCACTCCCTTTGCTGATAAAAGTTTGATCTTGGATATTGATTTTAACAGATTATTCAAGGATAGGCGACGCTCTTTAGATGCCAGCCTATCTAAAGTTCATCTACCTGGGTAGGCGATCAATATTTTAGTTATTTATCTATTTTATTAATCATACTCAACAAGCCTGAAATTGCAAAACCATCACAAGGGATCTTTTAGGCTAGGTGCGGAGATTATTTTGCTTTGGGTTGGTAGAATAATCGTGGTGGGAGTCTTCCTTCGCTTTGCTGCAGGTCGAAATGGGCTGTAAATGACTTGACTCCAATTATTGACTCCAATCATTGACTCCAATTATTTGACAAATTATTTTCGTGTGGTATGATCATACATGAAGTGAAGTCAGTTTTGGTTAAGGTATGTACCGTCCAGACTTGCGGAGGCTGGGCGGTTTTTTTATCTCAACCGAATTAGGCTCACAAAATAACATTTTTTAGTAACAAAAAAAGGAAACATTAGGAATGTCTGAAAAAGAAATTGGAACCGTGAAATGGTTCAATGATGCAAAAGGTTATGGTTTTATCGCTCGTGCAGCTGGTGACGATGTATTTGTTCATCACACCGCCATTCTTGGTAATGGCTTCAAATCGCTGCGAGAAGAACAGCAGGTGGAATTCTCCGTAGAACAGGGTCCGAAGGGCTTACAGGCTAAGGACGTTCAACCCCTGTAGTTCAATTTGAACTGAATTTTCAATAAAAATAACCGGTCAGTTTTCCGCAAACTGGCCGGTTTTGGTTTTAATTTCAAATGGTAGATCAGTTACCCCTGACCCCATTCTCCTAATAAAGCCAAAATGGCAGGGTCAATCAAGGATTGCGGCAGTTCTGTCGCTCGATATTCATTCGCTTGCAGGGCGCGCTCTCGCAATGTGTGCCACAGCACCTGGCGGGCGTCCTGTGATTTGATCACCAGGTCATTAATGGATTTTGCACCAGAAAATTGCTCCCCGGTGGTATAGAAGAACGTGATCCGTTTCCAATCGCTGGATGGGATTGGCGTCTCAAGCCGCTGCAGCGGACCGATCTGGATTTTGAAGTATTCCTCACGGGCGCGGGGATGGTCTGGCTCGTCCCTGATCAAATCTTTGCGCTGGACCAGCTCGTGTCCCAGAATTTCAGCCACATAGGCGATTTGTGATCGGTCAGCATCGCCAAAGGCTTTGGTTTGGTAAAAGGCGAGGTAATCCACGGAGATGACCTTGGGTGCATTTTTGAGCGGGATGCGGTACCAGCCAAACAGGCGAGCGATGTCGAAATCACGCTGGCTGGGCAGGATGGCAACTAATATCAGGGCGTTCTGGGGCAGGGTTGTGTTCATAGGATCCCCTTTTACTGGGATGGTTGGGAAAATTGTATCATGTTAGTAAGGGAATAGTGAGTAGGGAATAGGGAATAGTTAGTAGGAAATGGAGGATGGATATGGGTTCTGCTTGTTAGAAAACGCACAATTCAGCTATTCACCTATTCAATATTTACCATTCACCATTCACCAAATCACCATTTATCCGAAGAAAAGCAGCCTGATTGATCACTTGCGCCTGGGGATCGGCAGGAGCATGCGGGTTTCTCGCAAATATCCCTCATAACCTGTCTTATAGGTCGCCAGGTGCTTTTCTGCCAGGGGGATGCTGATGAACAGGAACAAACAGGTGTTTGCCAGCGCACCAAGCGCAAGATAATAAAGATCAGGTTGTGTTGAGAGCATCACCAGATAGACGCCCCACCACACGATGATCTCACCCAGATAATTGGGATGGCGAGAGTGGCGCCAGAGTCCGCTGCGCAGCAGATAGGTTCGGTCAGCTCTTTGTTTACGAAAGACCTGCAGCTGTCGATCGGCAACTGTTTCCAAAATCGCCCCGCCAAGGATCAGGCACAATCCAAAGACCGTCAGAGTGTTGATCCCGCCGCCTCGCAGGATATAGAAAAACCCTGGCAGCAGGCAGGCATACACGATCAGGGTGGGCATCAGCTGGATGCCAAACAGGTTGACCAGGGGGAAGAATTTCTTGCTTTTCCGCTTCAGCTGGTCATAGCGCCAATCTTGCCGGTGAAGCCCATCAAAGGTGAGCATCCAGTTGATGGACAGGCGTGTGCCCCAAAAAGCCACCGCACCTACCAGCAAAATGGAACCGAGATCCATGTCGCTCAGTAAGAAAAGCGTTAACCCCAGAATGAGGGGCGGCTGCACGCTCCAGTAGGGATCATATACTGAAGCATTATTGAGCACCAGGCTGGTGAGGTAGATGAACAGCGTTGCGGCGATGTCTGCAATCAGCAGGGAAAGCCAGGGCGCAGTTGAGAGGGACTGGTAAACCTGGATCGCCACCAATGCCGCGGCAATGTAGCATAACGTAATAATGAGATAGCCCTGTGTTCGCCTGGAAAGTTTCATATTCCCGCAATTGTATCATTAGTTGACTTTATAACCTGATTTTCTGGGGTATCAATACAAAAAGCTCCCGGAGTGGAAAACCATCCCGGGAGCCTGTATGATAATCAGGGGGAAATTTGATTACAGCAGCCCAACTTTGGCGTTGAACTCTTCAATCTTGGCATCAATTTCCGGGATTTGTTCCTGAACCTTGGTCCAGTAATCCTTCTGATACCACTGTGCCTGGATTTCTTCATAGGTTTTACCCTGCTGTTCAACCCAGGTGTAATACTTTAGGTTGTGAATGCGCTGTTTGCCCCTGTAGGTCAGGTCTTCGAGGTAGTCGGTGCCGATGCCCTTGAGCCAGCGGGCGTCATCGACGGCAGCGTTTTTCTCAGTATATTCGCCAACTTCTTCGTGCATTTCATCCAGGCGGCTCTGATAGAGTTCCATCGAGTCGGTCAGCACGGTCAGGACGATATCATTTTCAGTCAGTTCCTGGTATTTGGCGATCTTGATGGCGGAAAGGACATTGGAAATGCCGGAGAAACCGAGCAGATCGAGGTTTTCGACCACTTCTGCGGGAACACCGGTTTTTACCAGGTGGGCACGGCCTTCGGGTTCATTGAACAGGCGTGCCAGGTTGACGACGGCGTTGTCATCAATCGCAACCACGTAGTCCGTATTCTTCGAGTTGTGGACCCAGGGCACGTGTTTATCGCCAATTCCCTCGATGCGATGTGCGCCAAAGCCGTTGTTATAGAGCGTTGGGCACTGCACAGCTTCAGATGCGCCGATGAAACTGGCGGGGAATTTCTGTTTCATATAGTCGCCGCTGGCGATCGTGCCGGCGGAGCCTGTGGCTGACACCATACCACGATATTCATCATTGGGTCCAGCCAGCTGTTCAACCAGCTCTTCAAACGCGCGACCGGTCATTGTGTAGTGCCAGAGGTAGTTGCCAAATTCATCAAACTGGTTGAAGATCATCAAATCCTGTCCGGATTTTCTCAATTCCCAGCATTTATCAAAAATTTCTTTGACATTTGATTCGGAACCGGGTGTTTTGATGGTTTCGCCTGCAATGCTTGCCAGCCACTCAAAGCGCTCTTTGCTCATCCCTTCCGGGAGAATGGCGATCGATTCACAGGCAAGCAGGGCTGAGTCGTAGGCGCCGCCGCGGCAGTAGTTGCCGGTGGAGGGCCAGACAGCTTTTTGCTGTGTGGGATCAAATTGCCCGGTCACCAGGCGGGGCACCAGGCAGCCAAAGGCTGCACCAACTTTGTGTGCGCCGGTGGGGAACCACTTGCCAACCAGGGCAATGATGCGGGCGGGTGTGCCGGTCAGGCTTTGGGGGAACTCCAGGTAATTCAAGCCGCCATACAGCCCACCGCTGGGTTTGGGTTCGTTGTGCCAGGTGATGCGGAAGAGGTTGCGTGGATGCAGATCCCACAGGCCAATCCCTTTCAGTTCCTCTTTGATCTTGTCAGGAACCAGCTCAGGATTGAGCATTTCTTTAAAGGTGGGGATGATGATATTGCGTTCGCGCGCACGTTGCACGGTGCGTTCGAGGCGATCGGGATACATGGTTAGATCAATAGTTGACATTAAGAGCCTCCGTAGTTATTTGTCAGACAAATCGTGTTTGATTATATCTTTAATTTTTGTCAATGTGTACTGAAACTCTGCCGCAGTTAGCATTCTGGCAGATTCTCGTCTTCAGGCGCCTCTGCCACGATGTAGAGAGGCCGGTTTTTTGATTCATCATAGATGCGGCCGATATATTCGCCGATGATTCCCAGGCTGATGAGCTGGACGCCGCCAAGGAAGAGGACCATCACCAGGGTGGTCGCCTGTCCCAGCAGTGCGGTGCCGGTGGTCAGGCGCAGGATGATGATGATCGGGATTGCTACTACGCTCAACCCTGCTGCAATAAAGCCAATGTAGGTGGCCAGCTGGAGCGGAAAATAGGAAAAACTGGTGATGGCGTTCAGGGCAAACTGGATCATCTTCTTGAGCGGATATTTGGATGTGCCTGCATACCGTGGTTTGCGCTTATAGTTGACACCAACTTGTTTGAAGCCTACCCAGGCAGACATTCCCCGCAAGAAGCGGTGCTTTTCCCGCATTTGTTTCATCACCGCAACCACTTTTTGGTCCATCAAGCGGAAATCACCTGTATCGAGGGGGATATTGACATTGGTGATGGCATGGATCAGGCGGTAAAATAGCGCCGCAGTGATCTTTTTGAACCAGGTTTCACCCTCGCGTTCCTCGCGCACGGCATACACCACTTCAAATCCCTCACGCCATTTCGCAATCAGATCCAAGATGACCTCGGGCGGATCCTGCAGGTCAGCGTCAATGATCACGACGGCTTCTCCGCGGCTATAATCCACACCCGCTGTGACGGCGATCTGGTGCCCAAAATTGCGGGCAAAGATCACTGGACGGACGCGGCTGTCGTTCTCCGCCAGTTTTCGAATGACCTCGGTTGATCCATCGCTTGACCCATCATCCACCAGGATTAATTCCCAGGGCTCCCCGGTCTGGTCCATCACGTCTCGGATGCGGGGATAGAGCTCAGGGATATTTTCAAGCTCATTGTAGATGGGTGCAATGACAGTGAAGGTCGGTTTTTTCATCCCAATACCTTTTTGACTGCGTCTAAGGTGGGTTCAATTATGGGTGCAGCAGAGACGGCTTGCATAGCGGCTTTGACATCTTTGAGTCCGCTGCCTGTACTGAGCACCAGCACAGGGTCATCTGTTGTCACGATGCCCTCATTCACGGCTTTCACCAGGCCAGCGTAGGCAGTGGACGCGGCAGGTTCGGCAAAAATACCGACCTGTCCGAGCTCGGCAATGGCTGCAAGGATCATTTCATCCGGTACGGTTAGATACACACCGCCAGTTTCACGAGCCGCCCGCACAGCGCGCACACCGTCTCGCGGCAGGTCCACGGAGATGCTGTCTGCCAGTGTGGTCGCCTGGACGGGTTGAATATCTTCATCGCCCCTTGCAAAGGTGTTGGCGATGGCTGCCGAGCCTTCGGATTGGACGCCAATGATGCGCGGCATTTGCGCCATCCAACCCAGGGCAAACAGGTCTTTGAAACCTTTGTGCACACCTGAGATGATGTTGCCATCACCCACCGGGATGAAGACGGTCAGGGGTTTGCTGTTTTTAGGCTGGTTGCGAACAACCTGTTCCCAAATCTCAAAGCCTGCGGTTTTCTTGCCCTCCGCTGTGAAAGGGTTGAAGCCTGTGTTGCGGTTATACCAGCCAAAGGCTTCTGTGGCTTGAATGCTGAGATCAAATGCCTGGTCGTAATTTCCATCCACCAGCAGCACCTTGGCGCCAAATACAATTAACTGGGCAATTTTGGCAGGCGGCGCTGTCTTTGGGGCAAAGATCACAGCCTGTGTGCCTGCCGCAGCTGCCATTCCAGCCAGGGCGGCTCCGGCGTTGCCGGTTGAGGCAGCAACGGTCACTTCAGCGCCAATCTGGATCGCACGGGCGACAACGATGGCGCTGGCGCGGTCTTTGAATGAGGCTGTGGGATTAGGGCTTTCGTCTTTCACCCATAAATCGTTCAGACCCAGCTTTTTTGCCAGTCGAGTGGGTTTGTAGACGGGGGTCCAGCCAGCACGATGCAGGGGGGTGCCGTATCCACCCGGATCCTCCACGGGCAGGAGGGCGCGGTAGCGCCACAGGGATGCTTCGGGCACGTCCATGAACTTATCGGCTGAGTATTGTTTCTTGATTTCGTCATAGTTCAGGATCACGTCCAGGTTACCGCCGTCTTTGGGGCAGGTATAGGTGACCTCTTCCGGTCCATAATCCGTCCCGCAGAGCGAGCAGGTGAAATGTGAAAATTTGTGTTTCATAAGCTTTTCCCTTGATTTAATGAATGATTTTGAAAAGGGCTGTTATCGTGATGATAACAGCCCAAATCTCGTGTGTGTTAGGGAAGAATCCAGGTGCCTGTTTCGCCTCGAAGGGCTTCACCGATGTGTTCGGGGTCGGTGATCAGGGCTTTCTTTCCGCCATTTTCCAGGAATTGGATAATAGCCTGAACCTTGGGCAGCATGCTGCCGGGTGCGAAATGACCATCTTGGATGTATTGCTTGGCTTCTGCAACGGTCATTGAATCGAGATACACCTGATCAGGTTTATTGAAGTTCAGCGCAACCTTTTCAACAGCGGTGCTGATGACGAACAGGTCAGCGTTGATCAGATTTGCCATCAGGGCTGAACCAAAGTCCTTATCGATCACGGCTTCAACACCTTCCAGGCTGTCGTCGTCGCGCCGAATGACGGGGATACCGCCACCGCCAACAGCTACCACGCTGATGCCAGCTTTTGTCAGGCTGTTGATGGCGTCTGCTTCGACGATCTCGATCGGTCGTGGGGAAGGCACCACGCGGCGCCAGCCGCGACCCGCATCTTCCACAACTGTCCAGCCGTCGTGGGCTTCGCGTTCTTTGGCTTCGGTCTCATCCATAAAGCTGCCAATCGGTTTGGTGGGATGAATGAAAGCGGGATCGGTCTTATCCACAACGGTCTGGGTTACCACGGTGGCAGCAACTTTATCCATACCGCGATTTTTGAATTCGTTGTGCAGAGCCATCTGGAACATGTAACCAATGGCGCCCTGGGTATCTGCACCGCAGTAATCCAGCGGAATCTCGTGCAGGATGCCTTTTGAAAGCTCGGAACGGCGCAGGATGAACCCAACCTGGGGACCGTTTCCATGTGTGATGACCACTTCCCACCCCATCTCGATCATGTCGACGATGTGGGTCATGGTATCTTTGGCGCACGCATATTGGTCCTGCACGGTTTGATGGGCTTTGTCTTTAATTAAGGCGTTACCACCAACGGCAACGACTGCAACACCTTTCTTTTCCATACTTGTAAACTCCTGTAATTAATTTTCTATATTTGATAGTTTTGATTATGACATGGTCAGAGCCATGACGGCTTTTTGTGCGTGTAAGCGGTTTTCTGCTTCGTCAAATACGACAGAATGCGGACCGTCAATCACGCCATCGGTCACTTCGATGTTGCGGTCGGCTGGCAGGGGGTGCATGTAGATGGAATCTTCTTTTGCCAGAGCCATCTTGCGCTCATCGGTGATCCAGCTTTCGTACTTCTGGGTCACTTTCTTGATTTCGTCGGGATCACTGGTGGTGACCAATGGACCCCAGGATTTGGCATAGACGATATCGGCATCCTTGAAGCCTTCTTCCATGCTGTCCACGACTTCGAAGCCGGTCTTATACTTTCGTGCCTGTTCGCGTGCCTGTTCCATGATATCGGGCATCAATTCGAACTCTGGCGGGTGCGCCAGGGTGACATCCAACCCAAAGCGGGGCATCTGGAGGATCAGGGATTGGGGCACGGACATCGGTTTGGCATAGGAAGCTGCATATGCCCAGGAAACGACGATTTTCTTGCCGCGCAGGTTACGTCCTTTTTTCTCCCAGATGGTCATCAGGTCTGCCAGGCATTGATGGGGGTGATAGACGTCGCATTGCATGTTGAGAATGGGGGCTCGGGCAGCTTCGGCAACGAGGTTGAGATAGCGGTTGCCGATGCCATAATCGCAGTGGCGGATGGCGATGCCATCGAAGTAACGCCCAAGGATATCACCAATTTCTTTTTCGGTGTCACCGTGGGAGATCTGGGTTGATTTTGATTCGATAAAGGCTGCATGTCCGCCCAGTTGAGCCATGCCTGCTTCGAAGCTGCAGCGGGTGCGGGTGCTGGAGAAGAAAAACAGCATGCCCAGCACTTTGTCGCGCAGGTAGGCATGGGGCTGTCCCAAGCCGCGCTTCATTTTCAGATCGAATGCCAGATCCAGAACGGTTTCAATTTCCTCTTTGCTAAAATCCAGATCGCTGATGAAATCACGACCTCTTAATCCTGTTTGCATCTTTATACTCCTTTGATTTGTCTAAAGCGCCATCCCCCATGTGTTTGAGGGATGGCTGCTTTGAAAGTTTGAATAGTGGAATTACTCCATTTTACCAAGAATGGCTGCCAGCAGTGCCATGCGCATCACAACACCATTGAAAGCTTCCTGCCAATAGCGGGACCACTTGGTGATGTCCACATCGGGAGGAATCTCGTCCATGCGGGGCAGTGAATGCAGCAGGATGGCATCGGATTTTGCTTTGCTGGAAAGCAGCTCGCGGGTGATCTTGTAGTTGGCGGGGGTCATGCCTACGTCGCCATCGCGCTCGTCGCGGGATTTGGTGTAGTCGGGCTGAACAACGGGCTCGACCAGGATCACGTCTGCATCGGCAATCGCCTGTTCAACATGTTCTGCTTCTTTGTAGTCAAGGCTGTAATTTTCAAGATCTTTCTTGAATTCATCGGTCAGGGACATCTCGGGTGGGGAAACAAAGGTGACCGGGCAGTCGAATTGGGAGAGACCATAGGCGAGCGAGTGCATGGTGCGCATGCGCATATCGCCAACAGCCAGCCAGCGCAAGCCATCCAGGTGACCTTTTTCACGCAGAACGGTGTAAAGATCGGTCAGGATCTGGGTGGGGTGCTCGCCCCAGCCGTCACCGCCGTTGATGATCGGAATGCTTGCCCATTTGGCGGCTTCGTGGGGGGCGCCTTGCTGGAAGTGGCGCATGACGATCACATCACCATAGAACTCCAGCATTTTGACGGTATCTTTGATCGATTCCTGGTAGAAGTCACCAGCGCGGGTCATTTTTGCGTCGGCAAAACCGGTCACCTGGCCGCCAAGGCGGATCATGCCGGCTTCGTGCGCCAGACGGGTGCGGGTGCTGGGCTGATAGAACGCTGTAACC
This sequence comes from Anaerolineaceae bacterium UBA6086, assembly GCA_002436005.1. Taxonomy (GTDB): domain Bacteria; phylum Chloroflexota; class Anaerolineae; order Anaerolineales; family Anaerolineaceae; genus Brevifilum. The sequence continues at coordinate 19,177 of DIXG01000094.1, forward strand.
AGGGTTTTTTCCTTCAGCATATCGGAATTCTGTCGATTCCGTGCAATGGGTTCGAGTTTTTCGGCGATTTCAAAAATCCGGAAAAACTCATTTCGTTCGAAATCCTTCAAAGAAAGAATGTCACGACCTAAAAAACTACGCATTTTGTTTACTCCTTTTAATCTATAAGGTTGGTTTATTAAGAGGGGTGCTTATTGCGTGCTGACACCACCTATTTTACGAATAATATGCAGGCGGAAATAGCCTGGCAGGAAATAACTATGGGAATAATCGATAGGGTCTCCTTCCTCATCATATAGCAGGGCTTTTAATAACAAGAGGGTATCGCCACGTTGTATATCCAAAGCCTTGGCGACATCTGCCGGCGCATGGATGGCACTGATCTCTGTTTTTGAGATGGATAATGCGGGATCTCCTAAATTGATCAATAAATCCAGGACAGAGCCCGTGAATTTAGCATTTAAAATTTCGGGGTTCAGCAGATTTTCAGGCAGCACATCGATCAGGTATGCCACCGGGGCATCATCCGTCAGGATCACCCGGCGCACCTGGATCACAGCCGCGCCTTTGGTTAAATTCAACTTTGCAGCCTGTTCGGCGTTGGCTTCTATATGAGTGATCTCATAATTGCCCATGGTGACATTGAAGCCAATCTTCTCAGCCTGTGTTTCGATGCTTTCCAGCACTTCCAAACCCGAATCGATGACCTGGGTGGGGCCAACCACAAAAGTGCCCAATCCCTGTTTGCGGCGGAGCAAGCCCTGGCTTTCAAAGGTGCGCATGGCTTCGCGCAGTGTGGCGCGGGATACGCCAAAGGACTCTGCCAGCTGGGGTTCGGATGGCAGCTTGGTGCCTTTGGGGGCGTTTTGGATCAGCTCGACCAGTTCATTCTGAAGGCGCTGATAAGTTGAAAGGTCATCACTCATAATTAGTTACTAAAAATTTCGTCAACAAGGTGGCTGTTTGGCGGTGCAGCGAGCGCTTTACCAACCGAACAGCTTTTGATGTGAAGTGAATTTATTCGTTGAGCAGCCTGGCCGCAGCCTGGTTGTGTCGCTGGACAAGGGATGGGACATCCACCGAGGTCATGTGTCCCTGGCGAACAATGACCCTGCCGCCGACGATGTTGAAATCCACGGTTTGCGGGGCACAAAACAGTGCTGCTGCCACCGGGTCATGCAGAGCTCCGGCATAGTCCAGCCGATTGACCTCAATCGCAAACAGGTCGGCACATTTCCCAACCGCCAGCGAGCCAATGTCGTCCCGTCCCAAAACGGCTGCGCCGCCGCGGGTTGCGACTTCAAGCGCCTGCCGGGCGCTTATCAATGCCGGTGCCGACTCACCAGAGCGTGAGGCACCCTGCAAACCAGCGGCCAGCCGTGCCAGCAGCATTGCCAGGCGGGCTTCACCCAGCAGGTGGGAGCTGTCATTACTGGCAGAGCCGTCCACACCCAGCCCAACATTCACGCCTTGGGCAAGCATCTGCATGATGGGGGCAATCCCGGATGCCAGGCGCATATTGGAGCCAGGGCAATGCGCCACACCGCAGCCGGTGTGGGCAAAGAGATTGATCTCATCGTCATTGACGTGCACGCTGTGTGCAAACCAGACGTCGTCGCCGATCCAATCGACTTCCTGCATATAGGCGACCGGGCGATGTCCGAATTTTTCGATGCAGAAGTCTTCCTCGTCAGCCGTTTCTGCCAGGTGGGTGTGCAGATGGACGCCGTATTCCCGTGCCAGGACGGCGGATTGGCGCATCAGTTCCGTGGTGACGCTGAAGGGTGAGCAGGGGGCAAGGACGATCTTCACCATCGAACCCGGGTTGGGGTCGTGGTAGGTTTCAATCAGGCGCTGGCTGTCTTTTAGAATGTGTTCTTCTGTGTCGACCACGCTGTCAGGCGGTAAGCCGCCCTGGGATTCACCCAGGCTCATTGAGCCGCGTGAAGCATGCAGCCGGAGCCCAACCTCAGCCGCAGCGTGAATTTCATCATCCAGGCGAGAGCCGTTGGGGAAGAGATAAAGATGGTCAGACGCCGTTGTGCAGCCCGAGAGCGCCAGCTCCGAAAGGGCAGTTTGCGTTGAAATGTGGATATCTTCAGGGGTCATCTTCGCCCAAATCGGGTAAAGCGTCACCAGCCAGTTGAACAGGTTGGCATTTTGCGCTTTGGGCACCGCGCGGGTGAGGGTTTGATAAAAATGATGGTGCGTGTTGATAAAACCAGGAAAGACAATATGTCCCGTTAAATCAAGAATTTCATCCGCAGTCGGCGGCAGTTCCTCTGCTGAGCCAATTGCCTGGATGAAACCATCTTTGACAAAAATGCTGGTGTTTTTGAGTTCTCGGCGCTGATCGTCCATGGTGACCAGCGTGTCGATATTTTTGATGAGAAGTGTGGACATATCCCTCCATTGGGATTGGTGAGTTTGTCAGACATCTATACAATAAATATATCGAAAAATTTGTTTTCTGTCAATTGTCTGACAAACTTTAATGGCAAAATTTAAGGAATTAATTGGGGTTTTTTACAGGGAATTTGATGGATGGGCTTCAGGAAGCGGAATCAAACGATAATGTGGGCAGATCAACCTGCCACAGCATGCTCCCCAGGCTGATTGCCTTAACGCCCACAGCGAGAAATGCCTCGGCTTGCGACTGTGAACGCACCCCGCCGCCCGCAAGTGTGTCTACTCCCGCATCCACCAGGGTCTTTGCCGCAGAGACCATCATTGGAAAGGTGGCTGGTCCATAAAGCCGCCCGCCGATCAGCACACCCTCGGGGTTGGGCAGCAGACCGCGCAACGGCATCAGGTGAACCGCGCTGGGGTGGAGCGCTTTGATGGGTTCGAGCAATACGGGGATTTGTTCCGGGCTGATGCACAGGATGAGGGGCAGTTCGCCAAAAGCGGCTTTCAGGATGGCTTCAAGCGATTTGGGGGTGCAGTCTGGATGGAGCCCGAGTTCCACAGCGATGATATTTTCAAGTCCTTCCAGTTTACGAACCATCTCTGTAACGGATTCAGGGGATTCAGCGATCAGGTGGATGATAACGGGGACAGGTGAACCAGCCCAGGCGCGCTTGTACCTACTGATCACGCGGCTGATGCCAGGGTTCGACAGGCCAGTATGCAGCAGAAAGCCCCCGTGGAAGGGCAGGCAGGCGCGGCTGCTGGCGGGCTGCCGTGGGCGGCGGCTGATGGGATTGGTGATGAAAGCGCCCAGGTGAGGTAGGAAAGGTATCGACCGCTGGTCTGGCGAAAATCCCAATGTGCCTGGCGTGTTGACAAAAGGTTGGGTAAAGAATAGATCCCGCTTGTAGAATGCCACAGACTCATCCAGCCACATGGAGCACCTCCTGCAAAGGAAAAACCGGGCCGTCACTGCACACCATGCGCCACCCGTGATGGGTTCGGATCCCGCACACCCCGCATTCGCCCATCCCCCGGCAGGGCATTGCCGTGCGGATGCGAATCTGCCCTTCAAAGGTTAGATGGCTGGATGGCAGCAGGGCAGATAAAGGCTCCAGGTCAGGAATGGTGGCTTCAACCGCCAGAAAATCCAGCCAACTTAGTGTTTCAGGCAGCGCAGATAGGGGGACGACTTCGACTGCAGAGGGCACATGGTTGAGGAGGCTGCTCTGATTTTCGTGTGCGTCAAAGAACAGGGAGACATCGGCATCCTGCGCCAGGGCTGGGTGCGCCAGCGTGAGCACCTGGGCTGGCGAGAGGCTCAGGGCAAGCAAGCCCACCCGACGGGCGGTGGGCGGCAGGGTATATCCGTTTCCCTGTGGGGGTAAAAAGGTGATTCGATCTCCGGGCAGCCAGCTATCAGGGATTGGACCCAGTGCCAGGGAATCGAGAGGACTGATTAATGGGAAGAGAGAGGTTGGTAAGACGTCCGGCTTGGTCTGGATTCGCTGGCAGGGGAGGTATTGTCCTGGTGATGGCCAGAGTTTGGAGGGAAGGTCAAAGACACCGGACCGTTCCTCCCCGATGTTGAAAATCTCGATCAGTTTTGCCGTGCGTGTTTGCATTGACATGGTCTCTGACTTAAGTTCGTAAACGGTGACGGTTTTACCTTGGTTTACGTGGACAAACTGGACGGATTCCCGACTCTGGCAGGGCTTACAGGTTGAAGCGCTGCAGCATTTCCTGGTGGCATTGATCCAGTTCGGTTTTGATCACCTCAATTGCCGATTCCACTGGCACAATCCAGCGATTGTCGCGATCCCGGCGTTTGAATTCAAAACCGCCATTTTCCAATGACCGCGCTGCCACCGTCACCCGCAACGGAAGGCCGATCAGATCAGCATCATTGAACTTCACGCCGGCGCGTTCATCACGATCGTCATAGAGAGGCTCGATTCCGGCCTCAATCAGGGCTGTGTATAGCGCTTCGGCAGCTTTTTCTGCACTGCCGTCTTTGCTGGGGAGGAGCATCAGGTGCACCGGGAAGGGTGCTACCGTGATAGGCCAGATCAGCCCGTGCTCATCGTGATATTCCTCCGCCACGCATGCCAGCAGCCTGCCCACGCCGATGCCGTAGGAACCCATGATGATCGGTTGGGCTTCGCCGTCCTCATCAAGGAAGGTTGCCCCCAGGGCTGAGGTGTAACGCGTGCCCAGCTTGAAGATATTGCCAACTTCCACCCCGCGCAGTGCCTGCAGTCTGCCGTCGCAGTGCGGGCACGGGCTGCCATCTTCTGCCAGGGCGATATCGGCAATCATGTCAGGTTGATAGTCGCGCCCGAGATTGGTGTTGCGCAGGTGGTAGCCCTCCTGGTTGGCGCCTGCCACCAGGTTGGGTGAATGGGGCAGCAGGTCATCCACGATCACCAGCACATTGTCCCGTTGGATTCCGATCGGCGAGGCATAGCCCGGGCTGGCGCCAACTGCCCTGATTTCATCCTCCAGGGCAGGACGCAGGGTGGTGATGCTGCCTGAGCCAGACGCACCAATGGCATTGACCAGTTTGGTCTCGTTGAGCGCCATATCGCCCTGCAGAACGGCGAAAATGAGAAGTGGTTTCCCTTGTCCTGACTTTTCTGCTGCGAAGAATACGGCTTTTGCTGTGCGTGAGGCGGGGATGCCTAAAAAATCTGCCAGGTCTGCAATGGTGGAGACGTTGGGAGTAGCAACTTTCTCCAGTGGGGCGGGTTTTTCATCAGGGGGAGTGAGTTTACCGAACGCCGCCACCTGGCGATTGGCGGCATAGTCACAGGAATCACAGAAGAGCAGCGTATCTTCCCCAACTGGCGTCAGGTACATGTATTCGTGCGCTTCTTTGCCGCCCATCATGCCCGTGTCTGATCCAACTGCACGGACGGGCAGCCCGCAGCGGTTGAAAATGCGGAAGTAGGCGTCATAATGGGATTGGTATTGATGGTCCAGCCCCTCCCAATCCCGATCCAGGCTGTAGCTATCGAGCATGGTGAACTCGCGCACGCGAATCAGGCCTGCCCTTGGGCGTGGGTCATCGCGAAATTTGGTCTGGATATGGTAGATCAGCTGGGGCAGCTGCCTGTAGGAGTGGATCTCGCGCCGTGCCAAATCCGTGACGACTTCCTCATGGGTCATCGCCAGCACCATTTGGTGACCGGTGCGATCCTGGAAACGTGCCATCTCATCCCCAATTTGCGACCAACGCCCGGTTTCCTGCCAGATATCCGCCGGATGCACCACCGGCATGGTCAGTTCCTGTCCTCCAATCGCATTAATTTCCTCCCGCATGATGTTTTCAATACGATTCATTCCACGGCGAGCCAATGGCAGATACGAAAAAATCCCCGCGCCCAGCTGGCGGATAAAGCCTGCGCGCAGCAATAAGCTATGACTGGAGATCTCGGCTTCGCTGGGTTCCTGCCGCAGTGTCGTGCTGAAGAGTTGTGACAAGCGCATGAGAAGTTATTCCTCCGAACTCAGAGGTCGTGGTTTTGTTTTAGTCGCCGGCTCGCTTTCCCCAGTATCTTCCGGTAGATCAGTAAGTTTGACGGTATCTTCCATGGTGACCTTGCCCCGCAGGAAAGCCCCTTCTTCGGTTGAAAAGGACTGCACGGTCACATCGCCATACACCCGACCGGTGGTTCGAATCTCAAGTTTCTTGGCAATGATTTCAGCATTCACCACACCGGCAACGATCACGGTGTCCGCCTCAAACTTGGGGCAGGTCACACGCCCTGTCTCACCGACGATGATCATCCCGCGCACGGCAATTTCTCCCTCCAGGGTGCCCTCAATGCGCACGCCGCCTTTACCGCGCAGATCACCTTTCCAGTTGATGCCCGGTCCCAGCACGCTGGTGACCCTCTCGGTGGTGGAGGTGACTGTAAATGCAGATTCAGGTTTCTTTTTGCCGAAGACCATGGTGTTAACCTTTCAATCCATTGTTTGAGCTGTAGAATTTTTAATTACCGAGGCGGCCAGATTGTCCCGGCAGGCACCACGCCGCCATCGGGCACATCTGCCTTGACGGTGGCGCCGTTGCCAATGCGTGCGCCCCGACCAATGTGCACATTGAGGTTGACCGTGGCGCGCATGCCGATCAGGGCATTTTCGGCCACCGTCACACCGCCTGCCAGAGTGGCGCCCGGCGAGAGATTGACAAAGCGCGCCAGGGTGCAATTATGGGACACAATTACGCCAGTATTGATGATGCAGCCATAGCTAACGCTCACCTCCGTGCCCAGGTAGGCAAAGGGGAAGACCTGCACGCCATCAGCAAGCCGGGCGCTTGCCTCAGAGAAGGCAGTTGGGTGGATCACACTGGGGCAGAAGAAACCGGCAGCCATCAGGCGTGCATCCACTGTGAGCCGGATCTGAAGGTCGCCGATGCCGCCCACGCCGTTGACCGCCATACGGACGCCCCTATCTGCCAGTTCAGCCAACTTCTCGGCACCGCCCAGCACAGGCAAGCCCAGCACTTCTTCCCCAACGGGATAGCCATCATCCAAAAAACCAATAATCTTATACGATCCCAGCACACGGATCAGGGCTGCCAGCGAGCGGCCGTGCCCGCCTGCGCCATAGATGAGGATGCGATTTTCACCCTCCGGTATTTCTTGCGAGATTGGTTTGCCAGCCAGTAATGATCTGACGACTTCCCCTGTGATCAGTATGTCCCTGGGGAGTGTTGAAAGATCCAGCCCCGCTTCAACAGCCAGTTTACGGGCAGGCTCTGTGATTCGCAGACCTGCAGGACTGGTTTCTGGTGAAGGGGAGGACTGTTCAGGGGTTTGCCAGGGCGGTAAGGCCGGGTCGTGTGCGTCCGGTGTGGTGCCAATATATGCCAGCACTTCGCCGGCTGGCAGGGTTTCGCCCGCCCGATAACGCAGCCCCACCAGATAGCCCGCAGTGTCAGCTAATATTTCGCCGGTGGATTTGGTGGTTTCGATCACAGCCAGCACCTGGCCTGGTTCAAGGCGGTCGCCTTCCGAGACCTCGAGAGAGGCTAAAAGGGCTTCAGGTTCGTTAGGGTTTAGCAGGGGGATCTTGATCGGGATCAATTTATCCATGATTAACGTACCATTTCTCTGGCTCGGTTGATGATCTTACTGACATCTGGCAGGCAGGCGGCTTCCTGCTGTGGTGAGGCGGGGACGACCACGCCTTGTGCCCCAATCCGTGCGGCTTGATGCAGCCCGGCTCCCAGTGTTTCCGCTGTCCTCGCCAGCACCTCTGCACCCCATCCCAGTGCAGGCGAACCTTCCTCAACGGTCAGCAGGCGGTGGGTGCTTTGCACTGAGTCATAGATCGGGTCCAGTTCGAAAGGCGCCAATTGGGTGGGCACCAGCAGCTCTGCAAAGATCTCGTCCTGATATGCCAGCTGTTTGAGGGCGTCCATCGCCAGGTGTGCCATGTAGCCATAGGCGGCCAGGGTAATGCGGGGTGGTGGTGCGGATTGCAGCCTGACGCGGTAAAACGGGGCACGGGTCTCGTCCCCCGGGTGAATCTCAATCATTTCAAACTCGTTCCCCTCACCCGGCTGAATCAATGGAAGCAAGTATTGCAATTTGTTTTCGACAAAGAACACCGGGGCGTCCGTGGTGGTGATCGCCTGATGGAGCAGGGTTCCTGGGGTCCCTAAGGGCATCTCACCCCGCAGGTGAAAAGGCGCCAGCACGGTCAGTCCGGGCACGCCCAGGTAGAGCTTTTCAAGCGTCTGGCTGTGAGTAGGGCCGTAGCCGCGCCGCCCACCCATTGGCGTGCGGATGACCACGGGCACACCCACCTGCCCGGCATACATGGCATTGAATTTGGTCAGGTGGTTGATGAGCTGGTCGGCAATCAGGGTGGTGAAATCGCCGAACATGATCTCAACCACGGGGCGCAGCCCGCGCAGCGCCATCCCGCCGGCAACGCCAACGATCCCGGCTTCGGAGATGGGCGTGGTCCACACCCGATCCGGAAAGCGACTGGAAAGCCCGCGCGTCACTTTAAAGGAGCCGCCGTAGGGGTCGAGCAGATCTTCCCCCAGCAGGTAGACGCGGGAATCCTCCTGCATGGCGGTGTGCAAGCCCAGGTTGAGGGAATCGAGCACGGTGGTGGGCGCTTTGTCCGTCATGCTGTCCCCCCCTCTGAATCCAAAGCAGCCTGAAACGCGCCATGAATAACTTGTTCTACTTGCTGGTTGATTTGCTGGCGGGTGCTTTCGTCCAGCCGGGCGCCGTGAATCGCAATCGGGTCACGCGCTGCCCAGAGAGCCGCCAGTTCTTCGGGGGAACGGGTGTCGTCGCCTTTGGAATGGGTGCCCAGTCGGGCAGTCTCAATCACCAGAGCATGCGGGCTTTGCTCAGTGCGCACTTTCTCGATCAATTCGCCTGCCAGGGGCAGGATCTCCAGCACGTCGCTGCTGTCAAGGTGTTTGGCAGGGATGTTGAAAGCTTCAAAACGCTGTGGAATGCTGCCGGCAATCGCCAGGTGAGCGGGCGTGGTCTGGGCGATGCGGTTATTTTCCAACACGAACAGGATCGGCGCCTGCCACAGAGATGCCATATTGAGGCTTTCATAGACGATCCCTTCGCCCAGCGTGCCATCTCCCATGAAATTAACCACAATGGCGCCGCTGTTTTGCTGTTTTTCTGCCAGCGCCATACCCACTGCCATGGGCACCGTGCCGCCCTGGATGCCGCTGGAATAGAAGTTGCGCCAGTGCAGGTGTTGGCTTCCACCCACCCCGCCGCAAACGCCGCTGGGCTTACCCATTAGCTCGGCAAACAGGGCTTGCGGATCGCCGCCATAAGCCAGGAAGTGACCATGACAGCGGTGATTGCTGACGACGATATCGTCCTCTGATAGATTCGCAAGCACGCCCACCGCGTTAGCTTCCTGCCCCAAACTGGTGTGGGTGGTACCGCGGAAAATGCCGGAAGAAAATTGATCCAGCAGCAGGGTTTCAAAGGAACGAATGGCAGCCATCTGCCGATAGAGCACAGTGTGATTATCCATGCCGGGCTCCGTTCACCATCACAAAACGCCAGGGAATGGACCGCCAGGGCTCGGGCACAGCATTCAGCCCTACCCGGGGGGTCCGCTCGATCAGGTCTTCTGGAGCAGGATCGCCGTTTTCCAGCCACAGGTCGCTTTCAGGACTGCACAGATCAACACGATTGAAGGCGCCATCAATTTTCAGCGCCTGGGTCAGTTTAGCAGGTCCGTCGGTCCAATCTGATTTCAGCGCGTGGTAGCGGCGGTGTATTGCCATCAAGGATTCGCCCTCCACAGGCTGGATCGCCCGAATCAGCACGGCTGCGGGGATTTCTTCCTGGTCCGTGACAACGTTCAGCAGCCAGTGCATGCCGTAGGTGAAATAGACATAAGCATGCCCGGGTGCGCCGTACATCACTTCCGTGCGGGGCGTTTTGCCTGCGGAAGCATGGCAGCCCAGGTCCTCTTCGCCCTGGTAGGCTTCGGTTTCAGTGATCAGCCCTGCCAGCCTTTGCCCGTCAACGCGTCGCACCAGGCGGCAGCCCAGCAGATCGCGGGCAACAGCCAGCGCAGGGCGGTTATAAAATGCGCGATCAAGCACCGACAGAGTGTCATCTGACAGGGTGTTGTTTGACATGGTTTAATTTTACTTGATTAACAGGGTGATGATGGCTTTCCCCGTCTGCCAGGTTGGATTACTCTCTGCAGATCAGGAGCCGTTTTTGAATTGTGGATCGCGTTCGATGGTCAGTCTGAGTCCCATTTCAAGCGGGATCAGCGGGACATAATTGAGTTTTTCTTTTGCCAGCGAGATATCCGCCTTCATACGGGAAACGCCGCCGCCCACATGAGGATTATAGACCTCTTCCGGTTCGCTGCCGGTGATGTCGATGATCAGGCGTGCCAGATCGCGCACACTGGTTTCTGTGCCGCTGCCCACGTTGATCACCTGCTGGTTCAATCCCGGTGCGGTTGCTGCAGAGACCAGGGCATTGACTACATCATCCACATAGACATAATCGCGGGTCTGATTGCCATCGCCGTGAAAGACCAGGGTGCCGTTTTGTCGGCATTGGCGGATGAAGCTGGGAATAATTGGGGGATGTGAGGCAGGAATGCGCTGACCGGGGCCATAGGCGTTGAAGATGCGCAAACACACCGT
>DIXG01000059.1 GCA_002436005.1 Anaerolineaceae bacterium UBA6086
GTTCAGGTTTTTGCAGTAGAGTCAACCATTGAATAGAAATAATTTCTGTTGATGTGCTTTTAGGTTACGAAAGGAAAATCTTATGCCAAAATTTGAACGTGAAGTTGAAATCGATGCCCCCGTTGAAAAAGTATGGAGCGTGCTCACCAACACCAGCTACTGGCCGCAGTGGTTTCCGGGAATGGCAAGTGTTTCCAATTTCAGCGCAATGAACGAACAAGGTCAGTTTGAATGGTCAGACGAAGGCAGGTCAGGAAAAGGCACCATTCTCAAAATGGAACCCAACAAACGCCTTGAAATTATGACGGAAGTGGGCGACGACAAAGATTCTCACACCTTTGTCCTCAAGTCCACGGGCGGTTTCCTTGGGATGGCTGATGACGAAACAAAGATCGAATATACCCTGGATACGATGATGGGTGGCGGAATCTTTAGCAATTTTGTCGCTGGAGGTAACCCAAAGGACACAATGCGCGTCAAAAAGGCAATGCATACACTCAGGAAACTCGTTGAGAGTTTAGAGTAAACCAATAATTAATCTACTAAAAGGAGCAAAACCCATGAATTTACTATCAACTATTCTGGTCGGCCTGGTTGCTGGTCTGTTAGCCTCGTGGCTGATGAAAGCAAAGACGGGCGTATTGGTTGACATCATCCTCGGTATCGTTGGCGGTGTGGTCGGCGGCTGGATCTCCAGCCTGTTCACCGGAGCCAATTTGATGAGCGGCTTCAACCTCACCAGCATCATCGTCGCCCTGATCGGCGCTGTTGTGGTGATCCTTGTCTACCGCCTGATCAAGCGAAAATAGATAACCCACAAACCTAAGAATTACCGCAGCAACCCCATCTAACAGGGTTTCTGCGGCTTTTGCTTTAATGCAAACAATCGGCGTTCTCGCTGGTCTCTCACCAGCGAGCTTTAGCCCACAGGTGAAGATACCTGTGGGCAACAAAACTTATTACATTACATCAGCTCCAGCTTCGGCCGGTACTGCAGCGCCTCCGCCAGGTGCACCTGGGTGATCGCCTCTGACCCAGCCAGGTCCGCAATCGTCCGGCTGAGCTTGAGCACCCGGTGATAGGCGCGCCGTCAGCTGCAGCTGGCGCATAGCGGTCTTCATCAATGCCTGGCAGGCGTCATGGAAACAGGTTAAACAATCAAGTATTTGGCTAATTGACTAACTTTTGTCCACCAATCCAAGAACAATCTGAAGGGCTGAAAGAATAGCTGAAAAGTTTTCAGCATCTACTTTACCAAGGCAACGTGTGAAGCCTTCAACAGAAAGAGAACGAACCTGGAAAGCATCTGCTGCAGATGTCTTATCAAGACCATTTTGTTTTTTGGGCTCAATCTTAACCAACCAGGGTGCTTGGGAATAATGCTCTTTCCACTCTGTAATTGGAACAATGATCCTCAATGGAAGGACACCGACCTCGTCAACATTGACAATGATTGCTGGACGTGACTTTTTAATTTCTGCACCAACGGTCGGGTCCAAATTAATTAACCAAATTTCTCCCCTATGCATGGAAGTCCTCACCATCTAAGACTGTAAAGGCTAACAGATCTTCATCCTTCGTGTAATCAATCAGCAATGCCTGTGCAGCAGCAGCTAAAACCGATTTTTGATGGTTTGCAATTTGTTCATCCAGCATTTTGCGCACAAGCTCTGAAAAATTCCGCTTTTCTTGTTTGGCAATTTTATTTAATATTCGTTTCTGCTCTGGATCAAGCAAGATCTGTACACGTTCCATTTAACACCTCATTTATACATTAATATTTTGTGTATGCATTATACGCATATTTCACACTTATATCAAGTGTCTGATGTTACTAGCTACATCAACTCCAGCTTCGGCCGGTACTGCAGCGCCTCCGCCAGGTGCACCTGGGTGATCGCCTCTGACCCAGCCAGGTCCGCAATCGTCCGGCTGAGCTTGAGCACCCGGTGATAGGCGCGCGCCGTCAGCTGCAGCTGGCGCATGGCGGTCTTCATCAATGCCTGGCAGGCATCGTCCAGGGCGCAATATTTACGCACCTGCGCGGGGTGCATGTCGGCGTTACACGCAATCGCCAGTCCCGCGAAGCGCTCCCGCTGGCGCTGCCGGGCAGTTTCTACCCGTAACCGTACCTCCGCCGAGGTCTCTCCCGGGCGCATGTCGCGCAGCTTTTGAAATTCCACCCGCGGCACCTGCATGTGGATGTCAATCCGATCCATCAGCGGACCGGAGATGCGCTTCTGGTAGCGCGTCACTGCTGAGGAAGCGCAGGTGCAGGGGCGGGTTGGGTCGCCATAATAACCACAGGGGCAGGGATTCATCGCCGCTGCCAGCTGGAAATTCGCCGGAAAGGTCAGCGAGCCCTGGGCGCGGCTGATCGTCACCACCTTATCCTCCAGGGGTTGGCGCAGTACCTCCAGCACCTTCGAACTGAACTCAGGCAGCTCATCCAGGAACAACACGCCACGATGCGCCAGGCTGATCTCTCCCGGGTGGGGCCAGTTGCCACCGCCCACCAGCCCGGCATGGCTGATGGTATGATGCGGTGCGCGAAAGGGTCTTGCGCGGATCAGGGGAACGTCCGAGGGCAGCAGGTCCGCCACACTGTAGATGCGGGTCACATCCAGCTCCTCGTCAATTGTCATCGTCGGCAGGATCGAGGGCAGCGCACGTGCCATCAACGTCTTCCCCGCTCCCGGGGGGCCGATCATCAGCAGGTTGTGCCCACCCGCCGCTGCCACCTCCAGGGCACGCTTGACATGCTCCTGCCCCTTGATTTCGCTGAAGTCCGTCTCTACCCACACCTCCTCCGGATCCCGATCCGGGGGTTTGGCAGGGGCTAAAGGGTTTGTGCCAGTTAGGTGATCATAGAGCGCATTTAGTGAGCTGGCCGGGATCACGGTGATGTCCGGGATCAATGCCGCCTCCGGCGCGTCCACTTCCGGCACAATCACGGTTTTGTATCCCTCCTGCCGTGCCAATGCCGCCATCGGCAGCACGCCCTTCACATGGCGCACGCCGCCATCCAACGAAAGCTCGCCAATGATCAACGTATTTTCAATCGATTCAGGGTCCAGCTGGCTGGTGGCAATCAATACCCCCACAGCGATAGGCAGGTCATAGGCAGGTCCTTCCTTACGCACCGAAGCCGGCGCCAGGTTCACCGTCAGTTTCTTACGTGGATAATAGAAGCCGGCGTTCTTGACTGCAGACTGCACCCGCTCGCGGCTCTCCTGTACGGCTGCATCCGGCAGTCCGACGATCACCATCTTCGGCAGTCCCCCGCCGGTATCCACTTCCACCTCGACAACAACGCCGTCCAACCCTACCACAGCACATGAGAATACCCGAGCCAGCATAAGCACCCCGTTTCAATGATTCAGTCAACAGGGCAATTTTAACATGAAATAGTGAAAGACCGGGGACGGAGGTCGGAAGACTGAGCAAAAATGGCTCAATGGTGAATGGCAAAAGCTAAAATGTTGTTCTCACTGGTGTGCTCAATGCAAAGCATCCTGCGAGGACCAGTGAGGGACTTTTTCTTTTGTGATATCAATTTTTAGATAATTTAGCCCCACGGATTAATGATATTTCGCCCACAGGTGAGGCCACCTGTGGGCAACAAAGGTCAAACCTCGCTAAGGGCAACCACTGAGGACGATAGGATTAGTGGTGATGCTCCTCTGCCGCATCTGCCTCCGCTTTGGTGGCATGGAGGGTGCCATCCGGATGATTGGGCGGAGAATAAAGCGTATAGAGTTTGAGGTCATTCGTTTTTGAGCGATTGATCACATTATGGATTGTGCCCGCTGGTACGATGACAGCATCATCCGCTTTAACCTGGTAACGTTCTTCATCGTTGAAGATAAATTCTGCTTCGCCCTCTTCAATGCGGAAAAACTGGTCCACGTCATCGTGAACTTCTCGACCAATCTCTTCCCCGCCTTTTAGGCACATGACCACAAGTTGTGTAAATTTTCCTGTAAAGAGAACTTTGCGGAAATTTACGTTTGTCTCGGTTAGTTCTTCAATATTGCCAACAAATGGATTCATTTTATACTCCTTCAAAACTTATGAAATTAATCGCTATGGGATATGGGTGAATTTTTGAATCTAAATGCACCACATCCAAAACTATTATAAACATGATACCATCCCGTTATAAATTTATTATAAGATATGATTTCCGCATCAAATATCCAGCTGTCGGACTTCTTTCAGTTGGCAGCGATCAGGAAGAAAACAGGTTCAGGAAGTCTGCTGGAGTTTGCTTTGTCGGGGTAACCCAGTCCAAAGATGGGGACACCTTTGGACAACAAAGCATGGTATAAATGAATTGAGGATAAACTCAGCAAATTTTATAAAAGAAGTGATACGGTGACCATTATGAAAGATGAAAATAAGATGCGGATTGTGTACTTTTCTCATGGCGGCGGACCGCTGCCGCTCTTGGGCGACGCCAGCCACCAGGCGATGATCGAATTCATGACCCGCCTGCCAGAGCAATTGCCCAAACCTGAAGCCATCCTGTTAATCAGTGCCCATTGGGAAGAACCCGTCGTTACAATTATGGGCTCAGCCCATCCGCCCATGTTCTACGATTATTACGGCTTCCCGGAAGCCGCCTACCAGGTCAACTACCCCGCCAAAGGACACCCTGAACTGGCTGGCCGGATTGCCGCACTGCTGAAGAACGCCGCCATTCCATCCCGGATTGACGAACAGCGCGGCTACGATCATGGCCTCTTCATCCCCCTCAGCCTAATGTTCCCCCAGGCAGACATTCCAGCGATCCAGATCTCTTTACACCAGGATCTATCTCCTGCCCGTCACATTACCCTTGGGGCTGCGCTGCGCAGCCTGCAAAATGAAAATCTGCTGGTGATCGGTTCAGGGTTTTCCTTTCACAACATGTCAGCCTTTTTCCATCATGACCCTGCCGTAATCACCCCACGCAACGACGCCTTTCAGGATTGGCTGATTAAAACCATCACATCCGATATCGGGCAGCCAGAACGCGAAGCGCGACTGATTGCCTGGGAATCAGCACCCCATGCACGCTACTGCCATCCCCGCGAGGAACACCTGCTGCCGCTGCATGTGTGCGCCGGGTTGGCGGGTAGAGCAGGGAAAGTGATTTTTGATGACAAAATTTTGGGCGTGCGCTGTGCCGCCTTCACCTGGTAGGTCGTAAATCGCGAAGGTTTGAGCCCCCAATAATCCAAGCCTGATGATTTATGGGTGCATACTCAACCAGCAATCCCATGCTGTGTTTCTCAGATAGCACTCCACTCGATCTCGTTGATATCCGTAAAGACCTGATCTGCCACCTCAGGCAATGCCGCCCGCTTGATCGGGCTGCTACTGATTCCAATCAGCCTGAGGTCAATGTCGATTTGCTTATCAGCAAGCAGGCCTCTGGCATGAATGCCAGCCATCAAACCTTTGACGGCATCTTCGAAGATGTAGGCCTGCGATCCATCAAATTGAACCCAATCCCCCTGATCACCTTTTCCCTGCCAGAGATCACAGGACAACTCAAGCGCTTGCGTCACAGGTGTGCCAGCGCACATCTGCAGCAGCGCCAGGCAGTGAACCGGGTTGGGCTTCAAAAGTAAGTGACCCGCCAATGAGCAATGCGTTTCACCGAACCATGCCAGCATGCCAGAACCCATCAGCGGCAAATCGTCCATCCTGACCAGTTTTGCACCCAGCTCTGCTTCGGGCGCGCTGAGGTAACCATCCGGCGAACGAGAGGGGCGGTTGGTCATGATGCCCGCCAGGTACCCCACCTCAGAAAGCCGGCTTCGGAGCGAGTGTTCATTGGATGGTGAAAGGGCGGGCGTATCGAAGGTCATCAGGTAGCTTTCAACTCCCAGTTTGGGTTCCAGCCCATAATAGTGCTGGAAGGTCTCACTTCCCAATACGGCTTCCTGGTGGATCGATAAGATGGGTGACTCGATGATATCTCTGGCGGTAAATAATATCTCCTGTAGATGCGCTTTTTGTTCCTCAGTCAAATCGGGGTGATCAGCCAGGATTTTTTCATAGGCTGAGACACTGGGCAGATCGCCAACCTCTAAAAAAGACGCCAGAAAAGCGTCAACATCCGGCATCTGGAATTGGTCAGGCTTTTCGCAGGGCAAGAAACCCTCCAACCGCACCTCAGGAGCCGTTTGCCAGATATTGACCAGCATCAAGGCGGCACAGATCGCAATCGTATCCCACTCATTTGTGATGCTCAGCGCTTCAAAATGGGCGATTTGCTCCTCCGTCAATTGCGGGGATGACACGCCCAATGCCGCGCCAATCCGCCTGATGGTCGCATTTGTGGCTTCACGATAGCCCCCCGGTATCAGCAAAACCCCATCCATATCAAATATAAAGAATCGTTTCCTCATTCAGCTTCCTTGTGTCGCCTGGCAAGTTCTTGTTTCAGCAGGACTTATCTCATGCTTAAGAATTTTTAAGAACTAAAGGATCATAAATGAAAATTTGATATTCTTCAACCATTTCCCCACAAAACAATCAATTTACGTGTCTCATAATCTCGCCGATCTTCAAAAAGCTGAGGCATTTATCACAGCTCTTCTATATCACCCATTTGCTTTTCGTGGTCAAGCGTATTTATTTCCCCCGGCTTCTGATTAGGACAATAAACCCAGTAAACTGGGATCCCAGCATCCAACGCGGTTTGAACCACACCCCCTGTCCCCCCTTTTTTCGCGTTGTAAACACCGTTCCAAATCGCCACCAACACATCAGCCTGCGAGACAAGGAATTCTCCCAAAGCCTGGTATGGGCTGCTTAGTTCGTCAGACCTGATGACCGGGATCACAGCTTTGGCTGAGGCGAGCAACTCGCGAAATCCAATCCTGTCCTCCTCAGAAACAAAATCAGCCAAATAGTCTTCTTGGGGCTTGGGCAAGGGAACCATCAGCTCAATCGCCTTAAAGTCCTTTGCCGCTCTCGACACCAGCTGGTCACTGCCTTCTGCCAGCGCAGAATAAAGCCAGATTGGGCGATCTGCATGCGCCAATACAATTTCCGCCAGGACCTGACGAACCGACCCGTCTAAATGCGTGTCTTCCGGAATAAACCGATGCCCGGTGACAGCGATATGAAATGCGGTTTTCTCCTGGTTTTCCATCACATGTATCATTTTATCTTAATTATTTTGAAAATTCCTATATAATGAAAGTATAGTGCCTTTTCCCACCCCCAAAAGGAGAAATCATGGGCAAGAAGATCTTCTTGTTAAGCGACCAGGTCATCCACTGGAACATCCTGCCGGCACCAGGCCGCAAAAATGTCTACCTGGAGCAGTGGGGAAATCAGAGCGTGCAAAGGCTGATGGACGCCGTCAAAACCTACTTTACCGCAACTGGCGTAAGTATGGACTGGTCTCTGCTTGATAACGGATTGGAAATTCAGGACCTGTCAGGGGCTAACCCCGCCAATGCCGCGCTCAATCATGTCTTTGCTATCTGGGGGCAATACCTGGAAGGCAAAAACAAAGTTTGGCGCATTGGCGATATTGCCCATGTGGGACAAGCCGCAGATCGCCAGGTGGTAGAGCCAAAATTTGCCAACTTCTCCCAATCAGATCTGGCGATCATCCAGGATTGGGCGATGGGGGTGCGAGATTTAGCTGTCCCCGCTGGTGATGAACACTTGGCGGACCAATGGATGATTTACCGACCCTACCCGCCTATCTTTACCGGCAATTTGTGGCGCTCCCTCCGGCACAGGCTTGGGCAAAAGGACGTCCTGGTGCTTGGTGCAAACGACCTGCGCACGCTGGATGTATCTATCAGTAAAGGCTTATCCTGGGAACAGACCTTGCAGGATCTCATCACAGAGATTTATTGCAAAGGCAATATCTCACTCCACCCCCTGCGAGAAGCGGCACAGGTGATCATATCTTTCGGCCACACCGGCACCTTACTCATCCGCAATTCAAACCAGACGAACGAACCAGCTCCGGACATTCAATTCTTCTTTGATGCCATGGGTGTTGAGGGCTATTGGGAGCTGGCACATGCTGGCTACCTGCCCGGCTCAATGGAGCTATTGCTGGTCCTGCTGGCAAAAGAGATTCTCTACCCGAAAAACCAAACAGGCGTCGATCTGATTCCCGCCATCCGTGCACACCTGTTCGCCAGCCGCACGCTTCACATGGCAGGTGCAGCCGTATCAGAGGGCTCTCTGCGCCTGGATTGCCTGCCGGGAGAGCTCGATAAGGTCTATGGAACAAAAGATACTTCGGAATTTTCGCCAGTGCAGTTGGAGTATGACCTTTTCAAATGTCTTTACCAGGAGAAACATGACCAACTCCCTGCCCTCACTAAATCTTGGTCCCTGCTGAGCAGAACAAAATGGGATTTTTATTCCCTGGCAAGAAAAATCGCATTGGTGGGACCGCTTAAAGCCTTACAAAGCCTGAATATTCCCATTGCACAATACAATCACCTGGTGACAGTTGACCGCAAGGAGATTGAATTCCTCCATCACTTGCAGTCGCTGTTCACGGAATATCTGCAAAAGAAAAACAGCCAACCGCTCTCCATTGCAGTGTTTGGCTCACCAGGCTCAGGCAAGTCCTTCAGCATCAAACAGCTTGCAAAATCGCTGGGCTTGCCAGAATTTGAAATTCAACCCATCACATTCAACCTGTCCCAATTCAATGTTGACCATCCATCAGATCTTTACCAGGCCTTTCATGCGGTGCGGGATATTTCCCTATCCGGTAAAATGCCGCTTGTTTTCTGGGATGAATTTGACAGCAATTCCCTGGCATGGCTGCGTTACTTCCTGGCGCCAATGGAAGATGGCGAATTCCAGGAAGGGCAGCTGACCCACTTTATCGGTCAGTCGATCTTTGTATTCGCCGGCGGCACCTGTTCAACCATGGAAGAATTTGAAGTAAAAGCCAAGCAGGCTGTGCTGGAAAAAGGCCCCGATTTCATCAGCCGGATCAAAGGGTTTATCAACGTCATGGGGCCAAACCCTGTGATCGCCATTGGGCAGGGAATGCCGGCAAAGGCTGAGCTGCAGGATGAAACGGCTCAGTTCATCGAAGCCAAAAATGCGGATCCCGAATACATCATCCGGCGTGCGATCCTGCTGAATAGCCTGCTCAACATCGGACACAGGAACCTCTTTGTGGATGGCAAACTCCAGATTGACGATGGTGTATTGAATGCATTTCTGCTGGTGCCTAAATACAAACATGGATCCCGCTCGATGCAGACCGTGTTCAAAATCAGCCAGTTGTATGGCAAAACCAAGTTCAACCGGTCGGATCTGCCCCCGGCATCTCAGATGGATCTGCATGTGGATGGCGAAATGTTTTATGACCTGCTTTCGCAGCATCCAAAACATTTTGACGGCGGTGAAGCTTTCTATCATCTCGTGAACGACATTGACCTGGATGAGCGGATCATTGAAAAGATCGCGGCAGGCATCCACGCCATCTACACACTGGTTTATGAATTAGGGAAATCTGATGACCCACTATCGATCACAAAGGATGAATTCATCCCGTTTTTTGAAAAAATGCAGACTCTCCCGGATGGACTGCCGCATGACGAAATCTCTCAAAACTATCATAACGCCCGCAAAATCCCTGAAAAGTTAGCGGCTGTGGGCTATTCCATTGTGCCCCTGGAATCAAAGGAGCCAACCGGAACGCTGACGGATGAGGCTTTTGAAAAAGTCAGCCGCCTGGAACACATCCGCTGGGTCAGGCACTACATCGACAACGGCTGGTGCTACGCACCCATCAAAAACAAAGCCCTTAAGCAGCATAATGCCCTGGTTGCCTGGGATGAGGTAGAACGAGAAGACCTGAAGGCAATTTATGGCGAGAGTTACACACGGAAAATGGGCAACGGCCAGGGAGAAGTGCTGAATGACCGCTACCGCAACTTGGACCGGGTCATCACCATGGCGATCCCGTGGATCTTGGAAAGTGTTGGTTACAAGATGGTGAGGAGCACAAATTAATGATCGAGTTTTCCCATAAAATTCGATCTTAATGTGTTTCTCCTGCATGGTGGAATTGAATACCGAGTCTTTAGGAAGGTGAAAAATGAAATCATTTTTTGAAGATTACGGTCCGCTGGCACTACTCATCGTCCTTCCGGTCAGTATGGTCATGTGCTTGCTGCAATATCTCATCAAGCCCAAGAGCTTACTCCTCCTGATCATTGCCTTATTGCTGAGCGGTTTGATTATATTGAAAGTCAGCCTTGAAGCGATGGCATATAAACAGCTGCGAAATCTGACCTCAGGTGGCGGAGTGTTGCTCGGCGCAGCCCTGGTTATTTGGGCGGGATTCCTGATCTTCAAGCCTACAAGCCAAATATCGACCAAAACAAGGATGTCCTTCGAAACCCGCAGCAAAGTCGTTGACGCTGAAGAAATCAGCGTTTCACTGGATATATCGCCAACAAGGTACACACCAGGCGAAAGAGGAAAGATCAGCATCCAGGTTCAGAACAACAGCCAGTATGAATTGATCCTGGATTCCGTCATGTTTGAAACCAAGAATAAATTCTATGACGGATTTGTGGTCGATTATAAAAGTGCCAATCCGCCAATCAGCGAGCGCAAGAACAAATTAGGTGTCAGCATCGCCCTGTTCTTCGGAGAGGAGCAAACCCATATCCCGCCAGGAGAGATGGCTGAATTCGAGGTTGAAATTGTGGCTAATGAACCTGGTGATTACACCGATACTTACTATGCCGTCCAGGTAGTGGGTTTAAATTCAAAAGCCACACCCAAGAAGATCCCCGAAGCCACTGAAACGTTTTTTCTCGTGATCCTAGCAGAGGAATAATGTGAGGCTGCCGACAATGGCACACATCAACTATGATGTTTTAGACAAACTCAGTCAGAGATCAACCGCCATCCTTATCACAAATCCCTTCCCTAAATTTCCCTTAAGGTTTTCTTTGATTGAGAATCGCAACGCCTAAAGTAAACCAAAATTTATTTGACGATCTCTATAACAGCAAGGTCGATGGCGGTGAACTTTTCTCGTTTCACGGCAGGGAATAGCAACTGGGTGTTGGTGATATTTATCTGCTGCCTGAGGAAAGTAAAGCCATCATTAAGCACCATGATGAATAATCAAATTTCCTTATCTTTTTTGACACACATACCTCAACGCAATCTTTACAAAATAAACTTGACAAAATTTTATTATTCCTCTTAAAATAGAATTAAGTACGAAGACTACAGGGTATCAAAAGCATAAGCTCAGAAAAACCGTTGTAAAAATAACGGTTTTAATGTGTGCAAAACCGCTTATGCATCTTTATCAACCTTGTCAGGGTCAATAAAACCTAAATATTTGAGAATAACCTCTCAAATTACCGCCCCACTAAACCCGAACAATACAAATTACGAAAGGAGTTGTGCAGTAATCCATCCGACCTAATAGTGATGGTGACCTGTGGTATCAAATCATGAGTATTTTTAAGAAATCACAAAAAAATCCAGG
Organism: Anaerolineaceae bacterium UBA6086; assembly: GCA_002436005.1. Classification (GTDB taxonomy): domain Bacteria; phylum Chloroflexota; class Anaerolineae; order Anaerolineales; family Anaerolineaceae; genus Brevifilum. The sequence goes on from DIXG01000059.1 coordinate 11,510, forward strand.
GAAAACACCGAAAATTGATGATATGGTAGCAAATAGAGATTATAAGGGTTTAACCAAGCTGTTGAATGATAAGGACAATGAGATAATGCGGTGCGCTGCGGTGATGGGATTGGCGAAAATTGGAGATACAAAGGCAGTCAAAGCCCTCAGCACAGCCCTGCTTGACCGTGCGCAGATTGTGAGATTTACCGCAGGTCACGAATTGATGAAAATTGACCCAACTCGCTCAGCAATGATTATCAAGTCAGTGTTTAAAGAGGGCGAATACCGTATGTTTGAGTTATTTTGCCAAGAATTAGACCGGTAAATCAATCACTGATCTAATTCAAAACAAGGAAGAATAGATCACGCATCAAAGCTAATCATCTAATTATTAGAAGGAGCGCTTTCCTTGGCTGATCAATGGGAAAAAGTTCACGTTTTTATCAGCAGCACATTCAACGATATGCACGCCGAGCGGGATTACCTGGTCAAGCGGGTCTTTCCTGAATTGCAGGATTGGTGCGAGAAGCGAAAACTGCGCCTCATAGAAGTAGATTTGCGTTGGGGTGTCACCGAAGAGGACGCCACCCGCAATATCAACGTCGTGCGCACCTGCCTGAAGCGCATTGATGACTGTCGCCCCTTCTTTATTTGCTTGTTGGGTCAGCGCTACGGTTGGATCCCTGGCAAAAGCGATGTTTCCGAAAAAACGTTAGAGGACTTCCCTCGCCTGGAGTCCTCACTGGAAAAGATGATTTCCATCACCGAGATGGAGATTCTCCACGCCATTGTTCAACCCTACAACGAACCCAAACCGCAAATTGGCAATGATGAGCACACACAGCATGCCTTCTTCTATTTGCGTGATGACGATTATCTGAAGGATTTGCCTGATTCGCCGGCGAAATTAAAGAAAATCTATGCAGATGCTGACAAGAGCCGCGAGTTGAAACGACTCAAAGAAGAAATCATCAGCGCAACGGGCAGACCTGCCCGCAGGTATCACACCCGTTGGGATCATGACAGCCAAACGCCGGAATTAACCCTGCCTCTGCAGTGTCCTGCCCTGCTGGAAGAAAATGTAGCCTACTGGCAAAGTGACTGGCAGAACGCTCTTAAACTTGCTGAACCGATCTCTGGACGCGAAGTGCCCGTCGAGCTGACGTTGGACGCCGCTGCTTATAACGAAAGGCTGACCCAGGGACGCCTGACCGATTTTATGATAGATGGCAGACCGCTGCACGAAGTAGTGTTGGAAGATCTGAAGGCTGCCATCTCTCAGCGGTATCCCACCCATCGCGAAGTTCGGCAGGCAACCGACCTGCAAGAAGAACTGGATCAGCACGAGGTTTTCCTTTTCAATAACAGCGAGGGCTTCATTGAACGGGGTAACGATTTTGAAGAACTGGATGCCTATCTTGATGGAAAGAGTCGGGATTTATTTGTACTGACGGCGGATGGCGGCATTGGTAAGTCCATGCTCCTGGCAAAATGGGTTGACCGCTGTCGGAAGGATCCGACACGAGCCCGCACTGCAACCTTTCACACCCGTTTCATTGGTCAATCCGACCGCTCTAACACAGTCAGCGGTTTGCTCTATTACTTGCTGAAAGAATTGCAGGAGAACACCCATAAAATCTCATCCCAGGAGATCCCGGTTGACCCCTCTGCGCTGCGGCTTTACTGGCGTGAACAGCTGCAAAGCCTTACCAGCCAGGGCAAAACCGTTTTTGTGATCGATGCGATTAATGAATTTGAAACAGGGCTTTCTGACCTATCCTGGATTCCCCTGGCAGGCTTACCTGAAAATGTGAAATTTATCATCAGCTTTCGTACAGGTGAGGACAAAGCCAACGATCTATATCAAAAATATGCAAAAAACAACAACATCACGCTCTCTCATGTTGTTCCCTTTGATGACCCACAGGATCGGCGATTGCTGGTCGAAGATTATCTCTCCAACTATCTAAAAGAACTTGACAGCCAGCATATTGAGCAGCTGATATCGGCAGAGGGCGCCAACAACCCCCTGTTCCTGAAGGTGGTGCTATCTGAATTACGCGTCTTCGGTGCCTTTGCCCAGCTGACAGCCATAATCAAAAATGATTTTGGCACGCATCCCGAGAGCGCATTCATGGCGCTCCTCCAAAGGCTGGAAAAGGACCCGGTTTATTCACAAGTCCCGCCGGAGGACAGCATCCCCCTCTTTTTTGGGCTTCTGCTTCATGCCCGTCATGGACTGACCGCTATTGAATTGACAACATTGCTGCAGAAAAACCTGCCCGACATGTCCTATGATTGGCACGAGGTGTATGAGAGCGTTCAGCTGATCCTCAGGCAGGTGAAGTCCTTCATCGGTCGCCGGGAGGGACGCTATTACCTGTTCTTTGAAAGTTTCCAAAATGCAGTTCGTGATCGCTACGTCCGCGGCACCAGCGGTGAACCCAAATTTGTGCTTTCTGCTAAAACGTGGCATCAGCTGTTGGCTGACTTTTTCGCAGAGCAGCCGCTCTACTATATGGTGGATGTGGGAAAAGCTGCCAACAGGCGCAAACTGGCTGAATTGCCTTTTCAACAAGCACACGCCAACGCCTGGGAGGGTCTGCGAGCCACGCTCACAGACTTCAACTTCATCTCAGCAAAAATGCAGATCGGCTGGCTCGAAAACCTGATGCAGGATTATGAGATCGCCATGACGGAGGAATATCCGGAGCGCGATCTCTCCCTCGTGCAGGATGCGATCCAGATGAGTGTGCATGTGATTCAGAAAGACCCGGCGCAAACCACCAGCCAGCTGATCGGGCGTTTATTTTCCACCGAGCATCAATCCATCAGAAAACTCATCGAACAATGCATAGCCTGGGATGAGCAGCCCTGGCTGAGACCGATCATTTCTGCGCTCGGGGAAAGCGGAACAGCGCTCAAACGCACGATCAGCGGTTTCCCCCATGCCATCTTAGCCATGACGCATGATCAGCAGCTCAACCAGCTGATTGTAAGCTGCGCAGACCACAGCCTGAGCACCTGGGATCTGGAACATTTCGAGATGCTTGAAACCGTGACCTTACCGCAAAATGTCGACGCGACGATTGATTCACAATTGGATCTCCATGCAGCAATGCGCATTTCAGGCATGGAAGGCGGCCTGGCAGATATCTCCAAGCAAACCTACTTTGGCGCAGCCGCGATTGTCGTGATTCCAAATACGCCTCATGTGCTGCTGAATATCATTCGGGATATGTCCTTGTGGATCTGGGACCGAGAAAAAAGGCAGCGAGTCAGTCTCCTGCGCGGTCACCGGGGGATGGTCATTGCCGCCAAAGTCACCAGTGACGGACGCTATGCCCTCTCTTCAAGCTCCGATGCCACCATCAGGATCTGGGACATCCGCCAGAAAAAGGCAGTGATTTCTCCCAAATTCACGCTGGCCAAACACACTAACTGGGTCACCTGCCTGGCAATCACTGAGGACAACCGTTTCGTCGTCTCAGGCAGTACTGACAAGACCATCCGCATCTGGGAGATTGAAACGGGCAAACATGTCCGCAGCATCAACACTGGTGACCCCGTCGGCATTGTCACGGTCACACCGGATAATCAATACATCGTCTCAGCAACCCCCGACGGGAAAGTGTTTGTATGGGAGTTTGAACCGAAAGCAAAGGGGCTTAAGGCATTGATGGGCTCAGGGAAAGTCTATGAGTTAATCGGGCTTCAGAGCTACCCCATCGCAATCCTACCGATTGGGGAACAAAAGATTCTTACCGCCGGTAGCAAAGAAGGTCTGCAGGTGTGGGATCTTGAGACAGGAAAAAAGGTGACTGACCTGGCAAATGATATTAAAAGCACCAATGTAATGCTTTCTGCTGTGCTGAATCCCGTCAATAAAATGGTGCTGGAAGGCGGCACAAACCGCGTGGTCAAACTCTTCAATTACGACCTCACCTTTGCGCCGCCGCAAGCGTTAAAGCACCCTGGTTTCAGCCGCTGTGTGGCTGTCTCACCCGATGGTCGCTATTCAATCTCAGGCACTGTGGATGGTGAAATTCATGTCTGGGATATTCAGAACCAAACCCTTAAACATGAACTGAAAGGTCATACCGACATCATCCGAGATGTGGCTCTCAGCCGGGATGGAAAACGATTAATCTCTGGCGGCCACGACAAAACTGTGAGAGTTTGGGATTGGATGTCCGGGGATTCTGTAGCTGTATTCAAAGAGGATGCCCTGGCGGTTTATTCTGTTGGCATCTCCGATGATGGCCATAATGCCATTTCGGGTGGTGAAGGCCAGGTCCTCAGAGTATGGGACATCGAACAAAAGAAGCCAATCCGAGAAATTCCTAATAACAATTACATCAGCGCAGTAGGGCTGACAGGAGATGGAGAAAGCGCTATTTCTGCAATAATGGATGGCACTGTGCGAATCAACAGGTCGCTCAATCAAGGTATGGCAGAACTGCTGTTTTCCATGCTGGGTTCAAATACCTCTTCACAATCAAGCAATGTGATTAAGTATGAGGGCATTATAAATGCATTTTCAGTTTCTCGTGATGGTAAAAAAGCAGTGTCTGGTGATCGCGATGGCAAATTTGTCTTGTGGGATTTAGAAAATAACACCTTTGAGATTTTGTGCAATGAGCCATTAGCGGTTTGGGGAGTTGCCTTTGTTTATGACCACCCGGATTGGTGCTACTGCAGTCGCGGCACCTTATTGGAATTATGGAATATCCCCCAGAAACGGGTTCAAGCACAGTTTACTGCAGACGCAGTCATCCATGATTGCGCGGTTAATCACGCCGGTGACCTGGTTGTCAGCAATGACATCTATGGGACCCTGTATATTCACAAATTGATGGCTTATGATTTGAAAGGATAAATGCATTATGAAATACATTTTTAAAATTGGATATCTTGCGACTGCTGTTCTTGCAGGCATTTTTTCAAAGAGCATTTGGGTAGGTTTGCTGGTTGCGGCAGGGTTTATCTTTCTGGACGGATTTAATGCTGGAAGCCTCGGAGGGATCTTTTTCCGGACTCTAATTGGTTTGGGAATGCTGGGGGTGGCTGCCTGGCTGTCGCAATTTGCTGGTCGCTGGCTCTGGACGGCAATCTGGCTCTTGGCTGCGATATTGTCCTTCACGATGGGTGATAAATCAAAATTGAAACACCTGAAATGGCTGACAACGCTAAAAATGATCTTGATGCTTGCCCTAACCGTCCTGGCTGTGATCAGCCCTTATCTCATCCAGGGAGATTTTTCATCTGAAGGCTTCTTCGCCTGGGTATTTATCGCCTTTGTGCTTCTGGTTGGAGGCTTCTTCTTATTCACACTGGAAGTCGCGAAACAGAATCCCAATGAACGCAAAAATGTCCTGTGGGTCGGATTGTTCCTCGTTCTGGGTGTGGCAGCAATCGGCGCGTTTGCCAGCAACATGATCTGGGTGCCCTTCCTGGTGGCACCAGGTCTGGCGCTGCTCTTCAAAAATTGGCAGCGCTGGATCGAAGGCGCCATTTTCAACTGGAAATCCCATTTACTCACAATGCTAGGTGGGATTGCCTGCCTGGTCGCCGGCACCATCCTGGGTAATTTCCAAACCTGGTGGTACTGGACAGTTATCTGGGTGGTTGCCAGCCTACCGCTGTTTGTGATGGGCTCCTTCATGTTTGGCGAGGAACAGACCGACCGCACCATCTTCCTGGTAGGTGTGCTGGCGCTTATCCTGGGTGTCTGTGCACTGGTATTTGCCCTCACCGGCAATTTCATCCTGAAGGATATGGAAATGATCTCTGCCGTCATCACCTACATTCTGATTGCGGCGGGATTGCTGGTGCTGATCGTTTCATGGAATTACGCCACGACCAATTCAAACTTCTTGGCTGTGCTGATGGGGATTTTCGGCACGCTCCTGATGCTGGGCGCCCAAGTCTATACGCAATTTTCAGAGGGATGGATTTGGATTGTGCTGTGGTCATTGGGGATCCTGCTGATGATTGCGGGGGTGTTCTCAGTGCGCAGTTTCATCACAAAAATACTGATGTTATTGATAGCCATCGCGCAGCTTCTGATCATCCTGTTCGGTCGCACGGTATATGGAAATTTGACGATGGGAGAGCCGCTAAACCTTGTCCAGTATGCCGTACCCATCCTGATTGTGTTGGGGTCGTTAGTCCTGCTGGCTGCACTCGCATTTGGTATCTTTATGATGATCCGTTTGCGAGCAGTGTCAAAAGCCGCCAAAAACCCCAGTCCTCTCCTAAGCCCAGACCTCATCAGGTATCTGATGGATCATGCGGATGATGATGAAAAGAAAAAATAAGGCATAGAAAATTGCGATTTCTTCATTCCCTTGCGGACTTAAAGGACTGAAAAAATGATTCTTTGCTGTGATGATACCCTTTGCAACAAATGAATAGCAGATAATCAATGATTAACGTGCCGATGATTCCCTTGATTAAAGGATCGGGTTTGCTAATTTTAGATTGGAGAGGAATAAATGGAAAAAAGAATAAATCATCTCTATAACTGGCCCAGGTTCTACAGGGCACTTTGCCAGCAGGGACCAACCTTACTGCTCGGACTGGACGAAGACCTGCGCGAAATCATCCAGATGTCAGCAGCAGACACAGATATGTTCTGGTCAGAAGGATTGGAGGAATTCCTGCGGATGGGCGCAGCCGACGGTGATATGCGTTCTGGCGTCCTGTCTGCTTTAGAATTGTGGCGCGAAAATGTTCTTGACGCCCTCGAGTCAAGCTTTGGTATCGATCTGGACTGGGAGATGGTTGCCATTGATTACACAAGCCCCCTTATCGATGAGCTCGTCGAGTCAGCTGCGCCAGGTTTATGATAGCATCCTGCATTAAGGACGTTCTATGGGCTTAAATTACAACTATCTACTCTACTTTTCACAAGCTCATTTATGGGATGTCCTGCAAAGCCTGGGTGATAAATGCGATACCGAAGGCATGCAACCTACCACGATTCAATTCCCTGACCATGACCTGGTGATTCCCTTGATGAGTGATTGGGGTAAAAAAGATGTATTTCCCCACAATCAACCAGAGCTTCAATTTGCCATCTCAATGAATTTCGAGGAGGATGAAGCCATTGCAGACTATTTGTACAACCGTGATGGGGACCAATTTGATCGCAGTCCCCCCGAGGATGGGAAACCCAGGATCCATTCGATCGGGTTCATTTATCTGACAGTTTTCACAGATCTTTCCCAGCATTATGGCTTTACGAATAAGCCCAATGAGATGGTTCTATTCAAATTTGGCACAACCGGCACAAAGATGAGCCTGTTATTTTCCGACTCTACTTCAATTCGGAAGACCTTTATCAAATTACTGGAAGACCACCATGGCATCGCAGGGATTTTTGATTGGGAAATTGATTACGGCGAATTGTTCTGGTTCAAAGGACGGCACTATCAATTCAGCCTGTCAAACAATTTTTTACTGCCTGAAGAGATTGAGCTGGAACTGGCGCGAGGATATTAATCAGAAATAACTTGGAGGATGAGTGCAATGGGACTCGACAATTATGCAGCACATTCACCGGATGATATTGAACTGACAGAAGAGGATCTGCAAGCGTTTCAAGATGCTGGTATCGAACTATGCGGCGGTATCTTCAGTGGAGACGGCAGCGACGGCAGCTTTCGCGGCAAGGTTTACGCGTCGTACGTTCTTGAGATTACAGGTGAAAGCCTGTATGCGGAATGGCTGCCTCCCGAAACTGTTAGTGAGATGTATCAAACCATGGCAGATTATGAAATCGCGCGAGCACAACAGGTAGAAGAGATGGACCCGACTAACATACAACACTCAGATCTGTGCAAATTCTTCAAGGTCTGCAGCGAACGTGGGCTGGGCTTGGTGAGCTGGTCGTAGTGTCCAACTGATATAAAATTTCACCCGGCACTGGTTGAAAAACAACCCCAGATCACTGAGTATTACAAGTGTGTTTTTGATTTTGAATTTGACTTTCTGTATAATTGAATCGAGGGAAAAAACATGCATTATTCAATCAAACACATAAGATCCCTCAACTCAAATCATTATTGCTCAGAAGGACAGCTATCCCAATCAGAATAACCAGTCAATGCTTAACAAGTAGATTTAAAAGGAGAAATAAATGAAGAAAAACGGTGCTATCGCAGTTGTTCAAGATTCAGATGTGTTTGTGATTGATGTTGAGAATTATGGCAAGGATGAGGTATCTGAAAAAAATATCCGCAAATGGATTAATGCGGATTTGGTCAATTGCCCCCAAAATAAAAAAGCAGCATCCAAAATCAAAGACTTTAAAATTCTTCAACATCAGGGCATATCATCTGCAAATTATGCTCAAGACATGATGAGCGTTTTTGTCACTCAAATGCGGATCAATGGCTGGAATGAACCCGTCGGATTGCGGGTTTTTGAAAAATTTTCAGGCTCAAAAGTGATCTATATTGCCTATGGCACATAGATCATCAATGCTTTAACAATGGAGCTGCGGGGTTCCTGATTTACATTCTAAACAGAGGTTTATATCAACGTGCTACACTGTTGTCAAGTATTTTTCAATTTCTTGGGGAGTGGCTCTAAGCCAAAAGCGCGGTTAAAAATTTCATAATGATCCGGATTTTCATTTTTTTTAGCACAAGCAATATTCGACAATGGTTGAACTTATTGTTCATTTTTTTCGCCAAAAGGGCTTTTTATTTGATTGATTTATTTGGTTATTGATCTCTCTGATCCAAGAAAGCAAATCCCGATATCCATGTTCTGAAGCAAGCGTTAGAGCCTCTTGTACCAAGTCTTGCGGGTTCTGACCAAGTTTAATCATAATGACAGACTGGTTGGCTAAAGAAATACACAGCCCGTTGTCATAGCCGGTTTGCCGGCAAATTCTTTCCTTTTCTTTGTGCAAAGCAAGCGCTTCTTTGAACTGACCTCTTTTGTAAAAAATGATAGCCTGGTTTCCCAGTGAATCCTGCAATCGAACCAAATCTCCGAGCTGCCGGGAAATACGCTCCTCCTCCTTATGCAAAGCCATGGCTTCATCTAAACGACCCCAATCCTGCAAAATCAATGCCTGGTTGCCCAACGAAAAACTTAGCCCGTCCAGATCCCCCAATTGCCGGCAGATTGTCTCCTCCTGTTTATGCAGCTCCATGGCTTCTGATAAACGTCCCAGATCATATAAAATGAATGCCTGGTTCCCTAAAGCAAGCGCGACCCCCGCAAGGTTACCCGAATTTCGACTGATTCGTTCATTTTCCTTATGAAGACTCATCGCAATATCAAATTCTCCTTGGTCAGCGTAGATTAATGCCTGATTCCCCAAAGAAAGACTCAACCTGTGTAAATCCCCCACTTCGCGGCTGATCCGTTCTTCTTCTTTGTGAAGTGCCAGTGCCTCGTCCAATCTTCCGAGTTGATGGATGAGGTTCGCCTGGTTCCCAAGTGATTCACTCAAGCCTTGCATAAAACCCGACTTTCGGCAAATGCGCTCCTGTTCCTTCAACAAGGCAAAAGCCTCCTCAAACCTGCCCCAGATTTTTAGAATCACCGCCTGGTTGCCCAAAGCATTTTGCAGGGTGTCCTGGTATCCAAGCTGGCGGGAAAGAAGCTCTTGTTGTTTGTATTTTTCCATGGCGAGATCCATCTTGCCAATATCTTGCAGGATCACCCCCTGGTTTCCCAGCAGAAATGTGGTTTTATGCAAATCTCCCATTCGCTTTAAGATACGTTCAACTTCGTCAAGCAGCGTTAGCGCTGCTTCCATTTGTCCCCATGATCTTAAGATTCCTGCCTGGTTCCCCAAAGAACTTGCCAGAAGATCGAGATGATTGAGTCGCCGACAGATTTGCTCTTGTTCTTTGAGCAATTCCATGGCTTCCTGATTCTTGCCCTGACCGCTGAGGATGGCTGCCTGATTGCCCAAAGCCTTCACAGCGCCGTCCTCATTTCCGATGTTTTTGCAAATGAATTCCACTTCTCTGTAAAGGCCTACTGCCTCAGTCAGATCACCCTTTCTCTCCAAGACCCCCGCCTGGTTCAACAAAAACACCCACAGATTTTCGTTATCACCCTTTTCTCGAAAGATATCTGCCATTCTGCGAAACAGTTCCAAAGCATAATCCAGGTTACCCAAATCTGTAAAGAATAGCCCTAACCTGTTAACAACAGTCAAACTTCCATCCCATGTCTCTTGAAAAGATAGTTGATATCCCGACAATTTGTCATAATTCGTATTATTTTCAACCGCGACCCAGTAGGAGAGAAGATCATAACGCTGATGCTCATACAGCTTATCAAACCAGTCCAGGTTAACCAATAATTGATACAGCAGATCCCATTCACCTGCTGAATTGAGCTGCCAGGGTTGCTCTGAAAGTTTGCGGAGGTTTGGGATCCTATCTTCATCCTTCCCGGCGAAAAGTGGTAATGTTTCAAAATACTGCGCCAGCATTTGATGTCTTTTTTGCTTCTCTTCCTCGCTTAAAAATTCCTGAGCGACCACCTGGGCGAGCTGCGGGTGATAGAAGGACATCAATCGAACACCATCCGCATCAATCTCCGTCATATAAGGCGCAAATTCATAATAGAGCCGGGACCAGACCACCACAGGCAATTGCGTGAATACGGGTGAACGTGGTGATCTGCGGCGGAAATCCTCAACAACTGCATCATCCAGCGAAAGGATGTTCAGCAGCTCATCCTCGCTCAGCCCATATCTGGCAGCTGCCAGATACCCCATACTGCGGCTGACCATCATCTGGCCATGATTTGTTTCCCTGGAGAGACGCCAGAACAAGTCCTTCAGGATGCCAGGGATGTCCCGGCTGAGCCCCGGGATGTTATCTGCCCCACAGGGGAGTCCCTCATATGATTTCCAGCGACGAGCTTCTTCAAACGCCAGGCGCAAATACAGCGGACTGCCTTCACCCGCGAATTGCGACAGCACATGGGATTTTTGTTCACGCTGCAGAATGCGATGAGACTCGGCTAACCATTCATCCAGGATTTTCTCTCCATCCTGCGCGGGTAAGCCGCCCAATTCAAGCAGGTTCTGTGTGCCCTGTTTTTCCTTCAATGCATCCAAACAAATGCCTGGCATGGTTGAGACGATCATATGTACACCCGCCGGAAGATTGGTTGGCAACCATTCGAGATCTTTAGCGTTATCTGCGTCTGACAATTGGTTGAGCGCATCGATAAACAGGAACAATGGTTCGTCAGGTCTGACCAGCCCAAAGCGATTCGGCAGCTCATGCACCAATTCATCAAATGCATTGGGAATACCCAATTCATCCCCCCCATAAATACGGGTGATCTGCCGGCACAGGCTTTCCAACAGTGAACGACCATTGTAAGAATCAGGCGTAATCCCAACAAATCGGTAGATCACATTTGCCGCAGAATAACTGAGCCTGGCTTTCTGCACAGCCTTCGCCATCAGGGCTGACTTACCGGTACCAGATTGACCCCAAACACAAAGAGGACGGGCTTGATCCTGGCTGAGGTAGCTACCAATTGTTTCCAGTAACGCTTCACGCCCGACAAAGATGCGCGTCCGCTCTTCAGCAAAAACCTGATGGGCATGGATTTCCTGGTCGAGTGGGTCAACCTGTTCGAGTTGGTCTATTTCAGCCAGGACAACTCTTTCCAAGCGATTGTAAACATCCTCACACAAGCGATCCAGGTGGTTGGTGCCAGGGAGGTGGTTCACCTGATCCCAGGCAACAGAATATTCTGTGATGTTCCCTGCCAGGATCTTGCGAAGATTGGTTTTTAATGCCGCCAGATGATCCTGTGCTTGTTGATCGATTTCCCACCCGTCGCTCACCTCGACCAGGTTGTGGAAGTCTTTGGTCTCAATATTTACCGGGAGTGCTTCAATATGCCTGAAAAAGCCAAAGACGTGCTGTTTGGCATCGGCAACATTCAAGGCGCCTTCAACGATCTCCTGTTCAGTGGCAGAAGCGATATATTTGCGTTTTTCATCCTCCGATAAACCAGCCTTTTCAACGCCATCCAACAAAATTTGGCGCAGACTGGTTTCCACATCTTCCCAAAGGTCCTGATTTTGATACATTTCAAGCTCACCAAACCTCGGCTGAAGAATGTATTCAGGAGGCACTGCGTTTTTGTCAAGCCGATACCATGTGTCTAACACCTTCTGATCCTGGCTATCTACTGTCCGGTTATAAATTTGTTCATATTCATCACTTGGAATTTGGGATGGCAGCGGGCACCAGCCATAGCGATCCCCCAACAGAATGACAAAATTGGGTCTTGGGCTGGTTTTCTGACAGCGTGCAATTTCTCCCAGGCAGATGGCCATTGTTTGTTGGTCGAGACTGGCTTCTTCACTCACGCCCCATCGCAGGTCAATCGCCTGGAAATAGGTGCCATGTTGGGCACATAATCCTTTCAAGCGGGGGTAGACCTTTTCCTGCAACGCGTTGCGCTCCGCCTTAAGGTCATTGAACGTGGAACTGATAAACACACGGAAGGTATGAGATGCCTGTGCCATATCGATCCTATCTTTCTTGATGCCTGGTTAATGGTTAATACATAATCCCACAATCATATTCGAGCAGTAAATTGGTTTCTAACTCTGTGGTAGTGTGCGGATGGTCTTTGTTAACCTGATAGTAGGTTTCAGAAAAGCCCCCAAATTTTGTAAACCAAACAACGCGAATTGTTACCGTTTCGTCGCCAACCGCGATACGCGGCTGCGGGTCAATCAGTTCAAAGCGGTTTTTTTGTTGGGAATCCAGAAAATCTTCCATCTCAAGGAGAATGGCGTCTAAACCTTCTTCTGTTGCCACCAGGAGCTTGTCATTATAAGCCGCATGCCAGTAGAGATAGAACTGATCTCCCATTTCATGTAAAAGGAGCCACTGTAAATACCCAAGTTCACTGCCATCCGCGGCCACGTATCCAAGACCGCCTTCTTGGCAGTTTGTGCTGTCAGGTGTTCCATAAAAAGGTCTTTCACACGCGTAGAGGATTGGATGCCCCTCAAATGATGCTTGGTAAAAATAGGAGTAGGCTAATTGATAGCTGGGGAGCATGCTGAGGTGATCCAGGAATTCGAAAATTTGCATCAGGTCAAATTCAGCGCCTGTGAAAACGGGTTGTTCGGTTCTTATATGATCTGGGATGACCTGCGATTGATAGAGCTGATGCAGCGTATCGATGTTTTGTTGCCAGGCGATGGCTACGTCTTCACTGACCTTTGTCACTGGTTCATTGTGAGCAGGATAAAAAGCACGAATGAATCCCCTCGCCTTTTCTGTGAGAAATTTCGGCTGTAAACAAGCTGTGGTGAGCAAGATGATGAGGAGTAATAGATAGATGATAATGCGTGTGTTTCTCATTTCACACCTGGTCAGGGATTTGCAAAATCAAGCTGATATATCCATATTACACGAATTCAGCGGCTTGGGTCAATTTCTATGGACTAAAATTTGGAATCATTGCGCAGCTCAAGGCTTGCATTGTTTAATGGTGATTAACATCTCGTGTCTTGACTAGTTAATTTTCATTAGGAAGGTGAATGATGGGACTCGATAATTATGCAGCACGCTCACCGGGGGATGTTGAACTGACAGAAGAGGATCGAAAAGCGTTTCAAGATGCCGATATCGAACTGTGCGGCGGACTTTTCAGCGGCAATGACGGCAGCTTCAGGGGCAAGGTGTATGCAAATTATGTCCTGGAGGTCACCGGCGAGAGCCTTTATGAGCTGTGGCTGCCGCCTGAAACCGTGCACAAAATGTACCACGCGATGTCAGCCTATGAGCGGTCGCCAGAACAAGAGGCTGATGTAATGTGTCCAACCTCCTTTGAACATATAGGGCTGTGTAAGTTTTTCAAGGTTTGCAGCGAGCGCGGATTGGGGATTGTAGGGTGGTATTGAGGGAGTCAAGCCTTAAGAATGATCCTCATCTCGATCGGAAATTTCAAAGGTGTGAATATCCTCGCTGGAGCGCAGGTGCCTCACCTGGAGGTTAGGTGAAAGCGTCACTCGCTTCGGTTCATCCATCCATTCCCCATGCTCATCCTGTCTCATCAATTGCACAGAAGTATCCTCCCCATCAAAGAAGCGGTACCATTTTTCTCCATCGGCTGTCAGAAAGTGGGCATCAAAATAGGTGCCCCGGATAATTTCTGCCACATCTCCCACAGTACGCGCTGCCCGGCATTCAGCCTTGACACGCTGGCGCATGCGGATTTCCCCTGGCGAAAGCCCTATCTGGTCATAAAGCCGCTCCCATTCTGGCTTTTCGCCCGTGTTTTGTCCCTCGGCAACCACCTCATCGCGGATCTGGTTCAGCACAAAATTGAGATCAATGCCCACCTGATCCAGCTTGTTATACAGGTCCACCCCATCGCGCATCAAGAGCAGCTGGTTGTCACCCATATCGGTGATCATAATTTGGGGGGCATGTTGGTTTTCCCGGATAAATTGGATGGTTGCATCCTGGTCAGCCAGGCGGACTGGTGGACCGTATCGACCTTCATGATCAAAGCAATAACCGTAGCAAACCATTTAATCTTCCTCACCTGAAGACAATTCACCCGGTTTGGGCGGTTCAGAGAGCAGGTCCAAAACCCGGTCCACCAGGCTTTTTTGTCGTTCGGATTTGGCGATACTGATGCCACCTTTGCCCGTCTGGTAAGGATAAGTGCCAAACCACAGGTCACCCTCCTTCGTTTCCAGAATGGCGCGCACCAGGTTTTCCACCAATCCATCCTGCGTGGTGAAGGTCAGCCATTTCTCACCGTCAAATCGACTGACGCCTCCCTCAGTGCCAAACCACATTTTCTTATTGCGATCAATATGCATGCAATAAACCCGGTTGTCAATCAACCCATCCGCTTTACGGATCGTGTGCCAATTCTTGTGATCAAAAATGCTCACGCCGCCTATGGTTCCAAACCACATATTCCCGGATGGGTCTTCAAACATTGAATAAACACAATCATCTACCAGTCCATCCTTGGTGGAATAATTTTGCCACCTGTGCCCATCAAAGCAGCCCAACCCCGCACCAAGACCATATTCATAAGTGCCTATCCAAATGTTACCTCTTGAATCTTCAAAAACCTTCAAGATTTCCTGCCCGGGGAGCCCTTGTTTTGTGGTGAAAGATTGCCAACGATGTCCATCCCAGCAAAACAGCCCCCCGCCGCTCAGCGCTGCCCGCCAGCAGCCCGCCCACAGGCGATTGTCCCGATCAACAGCAAGATTCAGCAAGCTTTTTCCACTCAGCCCACCATCACTGATGCTGCCATTCCGGAATTCGTTCAGTCCGCTATCCGTTGCCACCCAAATTTTTCCATAGTGGTCTTCCACAATGCAGGTTACGGCATTGCTGTGCAAGCCCTGCGATTTGCCATAGACGCGCCATTCTTCTCCATCGATCACGAGCAAGCCGCCGCCCCAGGTGGCTACAAAGATGCGCCCATCCTGGGATTGAAAGAGGTCGTAAATCCAGTTGTGAGGTAAACCATTTTCAGTTGTGAGCTTATCCCAATGGAATGTGTCATCCCCTTCATCTTTTTCCAAATACTGCCGAAAGAGATCCCTGATGGTGTTGCGATTGGCAAATTGTGAGCGTTGCGGTAACAAATCTTTACCGGTCATCGCCACCTCCCTTTATTTTCAGATAGAAGTGAACCAATCCCTGGATGTTTTCTCGAAGTTGAAAGATTTTTTCTGTTTCCGTTTGAATGAGTTGCTTGATCTCTTCCTGTTGCTGAGTCAATCTCTGTAAAACTTGCTCAGGTTGGTCAATTTCTGCCGGGGAAAGTTCGTTTTTAAGCGCATTCAACCTGCGCATTAACCTCTCTGATAAGCTGTGTGCAGCGTTTTGCTCGTCACAAAGTTTGTCATACGCTGCCACCACGTCCTGTTGTTCATCGATTTTGAGCATTGGACGATATTGGTTGACAAAGGCTTCCATAAGCAGATAGTCCCTGGCTTTATATACTGCCATCACAGCCAGAAAGGTCTCGTTGGGTGTATCAGATGTGTCCGGGTGAACCGCGGGCAGGACAAAGCGTTTGAAATCCTGCTCAATTTTATCCTCCTGATCACCCACAATCAGGTCGGTCGTATCAAAATTGGCGATGGTTTCCCAAAGATCGTTCTCTTCTATCTGCTCATCCACAAAACTACGCTGATCAGGCTGATAGGCATTGTCCGAGTGAGCTAAGACCTTCTGGATATCGGCTTCCAAAGATTGCAGGGTTGGATAATGCCCCTCCACAATCGCTGACATCAGCCCTGAATATTCCTTCTCAAGGTATTTTCTCTGGCGGGTTGCCTGCTTGAGAATATAGCCCGGCCTGAGGACATTGACCGCAAAGAGCTTTTCCATCTCCTGCATCGACCGTGCCCAGGTTAGATATTCTTCCAAATAGGCAGAAATTTGCAATTTCAAATGGCGAATGTCATCATCTATCACATAGCTGGTAAGGATCAATGATTGTTCATGGCTCACCACCATCTCGTTAATCTCCATGAAACTTTGCCAGAGTTCAGGGTCAGCGTTTTGCCCAGTTCGCAATCGCCTGGCTTCCAGCTCCGAAAGCAGTTTGCGTAATTTTAATATTTCCTGGCGATGGAATTCTGACTGACGATCGGTCATCCTGTTCCCTTTCTGACATCCATGGTGGATTCAAAGTTTAGGACGAGATATTGAAGGCAATTTCTACTATGCTGACTTAGAAATTTCTTTCATGATTAATTATAGTCTGGATTGATGCTGGATTACCTGAGACAATCTGCTGTTGAGAAGCAGGCGCACTTTTGAGGTGGAGCGTAGGTGATCTTGATCAGCGTTTCTTGTCGATCTGGAAGCCAAGTTCTGCCAGGAGAGCAGGCAGGGTGCGGATATAATCTTCGTTTTTCTTTTTCTCGCTTTCAGGCAAGTCCTTCCAGGGAACCAAATCGGGATGAAATTTTTGCTCATCATCCCGCTTCGGCGCATAATGCCATCCTGTCTCTCGCTTCCACTGGCTCCAAAGTGCGTGCTCCAGCTGTGCCATTTGCTGGACTTGATCCGGGGTAAATATAAGCTTGCCCGTGTCCCAGTTTTGCAGGGTATTGATTGAATATCCCCCGCCATCCAGCACGTGACAAATCCGGTTGGCTTGCTGGCGATTGGCGTCTTTCTCTTGCTCCGAAACATCTTCCCATGGAATTTTTGAAAGCTGGTTAGCGATGGTGGCGTCTAGCCCTTGAAGGTAATTCTCCCTCAGTTTAATCGCCAATAATTCATGCAAGCCGCCAAAGATCAGACTGGCAGAACAGGTCTGATCATACATGTCAAAAGGAATGATCCGGCTCTGGCTAACCTGACCTCCGATGGAACTCTCAAGTAATTCGCCCAGCCCCGAATCCTTTTCCATCCTGACAAAAATTGGAACCCCCAAAAATTCAGGCATCTGTGCCAGGTTCAGGCAGACCTGAACACCCAAAATTGAATTACCCAGACAAATATAGATCTGGTCAAAGCCTGTGTCCTTAGCGCCCTCCAACAGGGCTTGCTTCCACACGTTCACACTGGTCAAATCCACCTGAACAGGATGAAAATCACTCACTTTGGCAATTTGTGGATACTCGGCCAGCAAATGTTCAATCCTGCTGCTGGCTGCCTGGTCAACCACCGTGATCTCCAACCGCTCGTTTTCAATGCTGTTGTACCTGCGGTATGCCGCCTGGCGGAGAATATTTTGCCCTAACCTGCCTAAACCGATCACCAGCAGCCTGGAAGGTTCC
>DIXG01000087.1:0-732 GCA_002436005.1 Anaerolineaceae bacterium UBA6086
TCGCTGCAACCACTCCCTGGCTTCTTGTGTGAGCATCTGTGGGTCGCCAGGGCCTAACCCCAGCAATGTGATCTGGTAATTTGAAGATGGTTGTGTTGTTGAAGTCATTTCGGACATGAGGATTCTTTAGACTAAAAAGAGAGACGCCAATAGTTGCGACGTCTCTCTGGATTCATAACTTATTTACATCATCAAAATTCCGCATAACCTGACCATGGCGGGAGCATGAAACCTATCCTGCCTCGATCCTGATAGGCAAAACTCTGATTAACGTTTGGTGTAGGTTGGCGCTTTGCGGGCACGTTTGAGACCTGGCTTTTTGCGTTCCTTGACGCGCGGGTCTCGAGTCATGTAGCCGCCTTGACGCAGAACAGAGCGTAATTCCTCATCCATTTCAACCAGCGCGCGAGCGAGACCAAGCTTGACAGCATCGCGCTGACCGGTCACACCACCACCACGAACAATAACTGTCACATCAAACTTATCGTTTGGCTGATCAGCAACCTGGAAAGCGTTCACAATGGCAGACACATCGCCCAGACGAGTAAAATAGGCTTCGATTTCTTTATCGTTGACGATAAAACTTCCAGTGCCATCCATCACGCGCACACGGGCAGTGCTCTGTTTTCGGCGTCCAATGCCTTCGTAATATTTCTTATCCATCAGTTCTTACTACTCCTTTAGGTCCACTAACGCTGGTTCTTGCGCCTCATGTGGGTGCTCACCACCTGC
>DIXG01000087.1:874-17928 GCA_002436005.1 Anaerolineaceae bacterium UBA6086
AGGCGCCCAAGGTTCTGTCCCTCGGCGTCCACCAGCAGCCATTCTCGCTCAACCTGTCCTTTTGGTACAAATGTTTTCATCACTGTCAAACTCTCCATCATTCAAGGAATTCCATGCCTGCTGCATTCAATCGAAACACGAAATTCAAATAATTACTGTTCTAATAAATCACTTCTTGCAAAACAAGCCCCGCTGCCGGTGCCAGACCGGTCAGATCAAGACTGCCGCTCATCAGAGCATCCTCTACGGTTTGCACAGGCACTTCGCCCTGCCCAATCTTGACCATCACCAGGGTGATGCGGCGTACCATGTGGTAAAGAAAGGCATTGGCGATGATGTCAAACTGATATTCATCACCGTCTGCCTGCCACAGGGCGGAAAAAACTTCCCTTACCGTACTGCCGCCCTCAGAGGTAGCGCTGCCAAAAGCCTTATAGTCGTGAATGCCAACCAGGGCTTGTGCGGCTGTGTTCATCCACTCCACCTGAGCTTCCGGCCAAATCCGCCAGGCTAAAGGCTCTCGCAGAGGATCACGAACGGGCTGAGCATAACAGCAGTATCGGTAATGGCGGGCTTTTGCATCATAACGTGGATGAAAAGTGGGCGTCACTTTCGCCAAAGACTGAACTGCTATACCGGCGGGTAGATAGTAGTTGAGTGCATTCTGTAAATCCTCAAGTGAATGTGCCCAATCAAGGCTGAAACTGACCACCTGGCCTTTGGCGTGCACTCCGGTATCTGTGCGACCAGCGCCCAGAATACTTTGTCCATCCCAACCCAGTTTTCGCAAACCAGTTTCAAACTCGCCCTGCACAGTGCGTGCCGACTGCTGCCGCTGAAAACCAGCAAAGTCAGAGCCGTTGTATGCAAGAATAACTTTGTAATGTGCTGCTGCCATCTGGCTAATTACCAGGCTGGCTTACTCTTCAACCAATTCAATCAGTGCCATTTCGGCGCCATCGCTGCGGCGGGGACCCATTTTTAAGATGCGGGTATATCCACCGTTGCGATTGGTGTAGCGTGGTGCAATTTCATCGAACAATTTCTGAACAATCGGTCTGCTGCCGGTGCCCAATTTTGCCACGGCTTTGCGACGTGCGTTCATAATTTTCACATCATCAACGTCCTGGTTATTGCGTGCCAGGGTGATCAACTTCTCAGCATCTGCCTGGATAAACTTCGCCTTGGGCAGTGTGGTCGTAATTCGTTCATGTTCAAAAAGCTGTTTGATCATCGTTCGCTGCATTGCTCTTCGATGACCAGTGTCGCGATTCAGACGCGGTCCTTTTACTTTATGTCGCATAGCATTAACTCTCCGTTATTTCTTCTTCTTCCTCTTTCAGGAAGCCTTTCGCAGCCATTGCTTCTTTCAACTCCACCAGGCTCTTTTCACCAAAATTACGGATGGCAAGAATGGCTTCCTCACCCTTACTGAGCAGGTCCAGCACATCACCAACCGTGGCGATACCAGTTCGCTTGAGGGAATTAAAGACCCTCACAGGCAAGTCAAGATTTTCAATGGGTGTTTCTGCAGCTTCACTGTTAATCGTTGACACCGGTTTTGCTTCTGCAATTGGCACTGAGAGCATTTCCTCGCTGATGCCAGCAATGAAACGCAAATGATCGATCAAAATCTTCGAAGAGTCGCTCATCGCCTGTTCAGGCGAAATAGTGCCATCCGTCCAGATTTCGAGCAGCAGGCGGTCATAATCAGTGCTCTGTCCCACACGAGCCGAGCCCACAGTCCAATTCACCTTACGAACAGGTGTAAAGATTGCATCGACAGCCAGCTCACCAATCGGCAGATTGTCACCGCGTTCATTCGCCGGGGAATAACCACGTCCGCGCTCTACGGTCATATCAATTTCGACAGAAGCCTTTTTGCTATCCACAGTAAACAGGTATAGATCTGGGTTGACAATTTCAACCTCAGGCGGGCAGATAATATCCGCTGCTGTAACTGTTCCTTCACCACTGACTTCGAGGTGCATATGTGCAACATCTGCATCAAACAGGATCATGCGCAATTGTTTTAGCTGCAGAATCACCTGGATGACATCTTCACGAACACCTTCGATCTCACTGAACTCATGCAGCACATCTGTGATTCGCACTGATGAAATTGCCGCACCTTCCAATGAAGACAGCAGCACCCTGCGCAACGCATTGCCAACCGTGGTGCCGAAGCCCCGTTCCAACGGGCTGATCGCGAATTTACCATAGTTCCGGGCTTCTGCAACCCGTTCAACTTTCGGTTTTACCATACTCATTGTTATACTCACGTCATACCCCTTACCAGTGCATCCTTTTGCACTACCATTGACCAGCCTTATCGAGAGTAGAACTCAACGATGAGCTGCTCATTCAAGTTACCATCAATTTCCGCACGTTCAGGCAGACGAATCATCCGGCATGAAAGATTGTTCAAATCAACCTCCACCCATGTCGGTGGTGTTCGTACCTCTTCAGCCTGCCGCAGCGTCTTGAAATATTCTGTCTGGGTTGAGCCTTCTCGTACTGCCACGACATCACCAGGCTTCAGAATGGTCGATGCAATATCATTCTTGCGGCCATTCAGCATAAAATGCGAATGATTCACCAATTGGCGTGCCTGGCTGCGGCTGTCAGCAAACCCTGCACGATAAACGACGTTATCCAAACGGGATTCCAGGATCTGAAGCAAATTCAGACCTGTCAGACCGGGTCTCCTCTGCGCATCACGGAAGTAGCGCCTGAATTGACGTTCCAGCACACCATAAATCCGCTTGGCTTTCTGTTTTCCGCGCAGCTGCAGCGAATATTCCGATTCTCGGGTTCGCCGGCCGCTGTAACGACCGTGCTCGCCGGGGGCGTATGCTCGTCGTTCCATGGCACATTTAGGGGTAAAACAACGTTCACCCTTCAAAAACAATTTTTCACCTTCACGCCGGCATAATTTACATACCGGACCACTATATCTTGCCATTTAGTTCCTCTCTTAATTTCCTGTTAGACGCGGCGTCTCTTTGGAGGTCGGCAGCCGTTGTGCGGCACCGGGGTCACATCTTCAATCGAGCGTACGGTAATACCCATACCCTGGACTGCACGGATAGCAGCCTCACGACCCGGACCAGGACCTTTGATGATGATATCAACTTCCTGAATACCGAAGCCCTGAGCAGTTTTCATCACTTGCTCAGCCGCCAAACGTGCAGCGAAAGGCGTGCTCTTGCGGGAGCCTTTGAAACCAGCTGACCCCGCACTTCCCCAACAAACGGTATTACCCTGAGCATCTGTCACGGTGATAATCGTATTGTTGAAAGAAGCCATCACATGCACATGCGCTGATGACATCTGGCGCTTAACTTTGCGCGAACCCACTGTTCGTCGCGATCGTTGTGGTTTTTTAGCCATAGTTCCTCACTAACTCAAACTTTTTACGTCCTGATCTCTGCCTCGCCGCGGGTCGAAAGGAAGGAAAACCCAGGCAGAACATCAAAATAACGATAATGAATTGATTATTTCTTACCCACACCACGGCGGCGGCCACGTCCGGCTACCGTCTTCTTTGGGCCCTTGCGGGTGCGCGCGTTTGTCTTCGTGCGCTGGCCGTGAACAGGCAACCCGCGTCGATGACGCAAGCCGCGGTAGGAGCCAATTTCGATCAGGCGTTTGATATTCATCTGCACCTGGCGTCTCAAATCACCTTCTACTGAGTAACTGCTTGAAATGTAATCACGCAGAGCAGAAACATCAGCATCGCTCAAATCCCGCACACGAATGTCAGGATTCACACCAGTTGCTTGAATAATTTCGTTTGCCCGGGTGGGGCCAATACCATAAATATATCTCAGACCGATCTCAACGCGTTTGTCGCGAGGGAGGTCAACACCTTCAATACGTGCCATATGTCTGTTCCTTATCCTTGTCGTTGCTTATGTTTCGGATTTTCACAAATCACATATAAACGACCATTGCGTTTAACAATTTTACACTTTGAACAGCGTTTCTTTATTGATGCTGATACTTTCACGTTCTAACTCCTTTTTCTTGCAGTGTTCTGATGCAAGTTGATGATTATACCTTCACTCAAGCCTTTCGTCCAGACTCATAATCCTATAATGCCGTTAATATTAGCGGTCCATTGGCAGTCACAGCCACAGTATGCTCAAAATGTGCTGTGAGCGAGCCATCGGCTGAAGCCACGGTCCACTCATCTTGCTTGACAACTGTGTCCCCTGTGCCCACCAGGACCATCGGTTCCAGGGCAATGGTCATCCCCTCGCGCAAGCGCATACCGCGTCCCGGTTTGCCGTAATTGGGCACCTGCGGACCTTCATGCATTTTACGTCCCACGCCATGACCGGTGTAGGTGCGGGTGATATAAAATCCCGCGTCTTCCACATAAGTTTCCACCGCATAACCAATATCGCCGATCGTGTTCCCGGGCAGCATTTGCGAGATCGCAATCTCCAACGCCTGCTTGGTGATGGTCAGTAAACGTTGTGTAGCATGGCTCACCTTGCCCACCGGCACTGTCACTGCCATATCACCGACAAATCCCTGGTAAACGGTTCCAGCGTCAATGCTGACGATGTCACCATCCCTCAATTTCCGATCACCTGGAATGCCGTGCACCAATTCTTCATTAACACTGGTGCAAATGCTTGCGGGATAGGGATAGGGTCCCGGATAATTTTTAAAGGGCGAAAAAACGCCATACTTCTGATGCACTGCTTCAAACGCAGCATTCAGCTCCGATGTTTTTACACCAGGTGCAATCGTCGCAACCGCGGCAGCCAACGCTTCCGCATTGATCCGGCCTGCTTCGCGCATCAGGTCGATTTCCAACGGTGACTTGATGTTGATTGAACGTTCCCAGGAAATCAACGCTGAGCCTCCGTAATCGCATTCATGATCGCCGCAGTCACATTGTCAATACCCTGTGTTCCATCGATCTCAACCAGCAGCCCTTTTTCTCGGTAATACGCTATCAACGGTGAGGTCTGTTCATTATAGACTTCAATCCGATGCCGCACCGTTTCGGGTTTATCATCTTCGCGCTGGTAAAGTTCTGAACCATCGATGTCATCAATCCACTTTACAACTGGCGGATTGTATTTCTCGTGATAAACACGACCAGACTTGCTCATCCAGCGACCGCTCAGCCGTTCCACTAAGACTTCCTCTGGCACCTTGATGTAAGGGACAACCTTGACATCACTGTTCAAGCCGGCCAGCAGTTTATCCAGTGCTTTCGCTTGAGCAGGCGTGCGGGGAAAGCCATCCAGCACAGCGCCTTTGTCACAATCTGGCCTGGAAAGCCGTTCTTCTACCATCCCGACCGTCACATCATCAGGAACCAGTTCGCCCTGATTCATGTAATGCTGTACCAGCTTTCCCAGCTCGGTCTCATTCGTCAAATTCTCCCGGAATAGATCTCCGGTCGAAATGTGAACAAGCGCCAGTTCCTGAGCAATCTTTTTCGCCTGGGTGCCTTTACCGGCTCCCGGCGGGCCTAACATTACAATAAAGGTCGTCATCCTCCGCCTGCCTCCAAACTAGCTGATCAGATGGTCGTCGTAACCATGCAACTTGAGGTCCGTTTCAATGATCTGGAATGTATCGCGAACGACACCTACCACAATCAAAAGACCAGTGGACGAGACCAGGAAGATGGCTGTTTGCGAGACGCCTTCTGGCAGGAAAAAGCCCAGAATGTAGGGTAACGCAGCCACCAAACCGAGGAACAGCGCACCCGGCAGGGTGATTCGACGCTGCACCTTGGTCAGATAGCGCTGCGTTGGGCCGCCACGAGCCACACCAGGGATCTGGGCACCCTGCTTCTTCAGATTATCCCCATAGTTTTGCTGTGCAAAAAGGATATCGGTATAGAAGAAGGTGAACAGAACAACCATCACAAAGAACAGAATCGGGTAAACAATACCTTCGCCGCTCAAGAAATTTTGTGTGCCAGCTGCCAGGTTTCTGATCCATTCGACCTTTGAGTTATTGAAGAAACTCGCCAAAATCGTTGGAAAAGTCATGATCGATTGGGCAAAGATGATCGGGATCATACCCGCCATGTTCACCATCAAGGGCACTGAGCTCTTGACGGGCATGGACATTCGGCTGCCAACTCTGCGCCCAGGGAACATCACCGGCACATGCCGACGGCCCTGCTGAACGTAGACGACCGCAAAAATGGTCACAACCAGCAGTGCCACCACAATGAAGATCAACCACCAGTAATTCTGATCCGAAAGTAATGTGAACAGGTTCCTGGGGATACTGGACACAATGCCTGCAAAAATGATCAGCGACAAACCCTGGCCGCGAATCCCAAATTCTGAGATCAATTCACCCAACCAGACACCAAACATCGTGCCTGCCATCATTGAAATGACCGTGGCTAAGGTAGGGATCAAAACATCGCCTGAAAAGCCAAATTGTGCTGCCACAGATTGTCCCAGAATGGCGTTGAAGATGTTGATCTGACCCACGGCAGAAAGTGCTGCCATCGGGATCGTCAAGATCATCGTCCATTTTTCCATCCATTGACGGCCTTCAGCAGGATTATCCTGCATCTTCCGCTCAAGGGCAGGAATGATCGGGATCAGCAGCTGGAGAATAATCTGGGCGGTAATGTAGGGGTAAACCCCCATCGCCAACACAGAAAAATTGGAAACCGCGCCACCCGAAAGCATATCGAGCATGTTGATCAAGCCGCCCGCTGCACCGCCGGTCTGCGTTAACTGCGCCACCAACTCCCGATCAATACCAGGAACCGGGACATTGGATGCCAACCGGTAAATTGCCAGTAGGGCAAATGAGATCAGTAATTTCTTTCTAATATCTTTAGATTTCCAAAGAAAGCGCCAAGCTGACCGCTTCATATGTCAGGTCTCCTTTTATTGCCTTTTGGGCAATCGCATTACTCCTGAATTAGTTCCACACTCCCGCCAGCGCTTTCAATTTTTTCCTGAGCGCTTTTGGAAATCCGGTGCGTTTTCACTTTTAGGGCAGCTGAGACTTCTCCGCGACCCAGGATCTTGACCGGAGATTTGAGGTCATTAACCAGACCAGCTTCCAGTAAGAGCTCCGGGGTAACTTCAGTGCCAGCAGAGAAAACCTCGAGTTGTTCCAGGTTTACCTCAGCGCAGCGCACACGGTTGATGATGGAGAATCCCTCACCTCGCCTGAAGGGCAGCTTTCGGAAGAAGGGCAAGTTGCCGCCCTGATGATACAGAGGAACGCCGCCACCAGAACGTGAATTTTGGCCCTTCATACCACGACCAGCCGTCTTACCCTGGCCAGCCCCTGGACCGCGACCCACACGTTTTCGGTCTTTGTGTGCACCCTCGTTTGGTTTTAAATCATGTAATCGCATCATAACACCTTACGCTTCATCAACTGTCACCAGGTGGGATACTTTATCAATCATGCCGCGCATGACATTCGTATCGTCCTGAATCACCGCCTGGTTGATCCGCCTCAGACCCATCGCCTTCAAAGTGGCTTTTTGCCGCTTTGAATATCCGATTGGACTGCGAACCAGTGTAATTTTCAATTTCGCTTGCTTTTTCTTAGCCATTCGTCTTTCGCTCCCAATATGGTTTGACCTGGTCAACCGACTTCCCTCGATATTGTGCGATTTCCTTGGGGGATTTCAGCTGGTCCAGCGCCTTAAAGGTTGCACGAACCACATTCAAAATATTATTGCTGCCCAGCGATTTAGTCAAAATGTCACGGACGCCAGCCGCTTCCAAAACGGCACGCACGCCGCCACCAGCGATCACACCGGTGCCTGGGGCTGCGGGTTTCAAGAGCACAATCGCTCCAGATTGCTTGCCAGTCACCTCATGGGTGATGGAAGTTCCGCTCAGGTTGACAGGTCGCATATTCTTACGAGCCCGGTCGCTTGCCTTTCGGATGGCTTCGGGAACAGCATTCGCTTTTCCAATGCCCATACCAACTTGTCCGGCATTGTCGCCGATCACCATTGTCACCCGGAAAGAAAACCTTCGGCCACCCTTCACAACCTTGGCCACACGGGCGATATCAATGACACGTTCATCAAATTGACTTTCAGTTCGGTAGTCTGTCATAAACGCCTCTTTCCTAAAACTCCAAGCCGCCTTCGCGGGCAGCATCAGCCAAAGCTTTCACCCGGCCAATATATTTATATCCACCACGATCAAACACAACCTGGTTGATTCCAGCTTTTTTGGCGCGTTCAGCGATCGCCTGACCAACTTTTTGCGCTTTTTCGATATTCGACAGACCTTCCATGCCAGATCGTAATTCCGAATCAATACTTGACGCTGAAGCCAAGGTATGACCCTGAAAATCGTCTATGATTTGCACATAGATTTCTGACGAACTGCGAAACACATTCATCCGCGGACGATCTGGTGCGCCAAAAATCTTCTTCCGCACTCGCAGATGTCGGCGTAAACGAGCTTCATTTCGTGATTTTTTAGCCATAATTTTTCACCTTCAATATGTTATGCTGTTTTACCAGCTTTGCCAGCCTTGCGGCGAACGTATTCGCCC
The DNA here is from genome assembly GCA_002436005.1 of Anaerolineaceae bacterium UBA6086. Classification (GTDB taxonomy): domain Bacteria; phylum Chloroflexota; class Anaerolineae; order Anaerolineales; family Anaerolineaceae; genus Brevifilum. Next base: position 9,410 of record DIXG01000087.1, read on the forward strand.
TGATAACGAATGCCCTTGCCTTTGTAGGGTTCTGGCGGTCGTAGTCGGCGAATCTCAGAAGCAATCTGTCCAACAACCTGCTTATCGTAACCAGAAATTTTAATCTGGCGTACTCTCATGTCCACATCAAAACTGATACCTTCGGGCGGCTCAACAACAACTGGATGAGAGAAACCAACATTAACGATCAGGTTTTTTCCGTCCATCTCTGCCCGGTATCCCACGCCTTCAATTTCCAGCACACGTTCGAAACCTGTACTGACACCCACAATCATATTATTCAACACCGCACGGGTTGTGCCGTGAAGCGCCCGATGCATGGGTTGATCTGTTGGGCGTTCCACAAGTATTCTTCCTTCTTCTTTTCGAATGACAATCTCGGGGGTGAAAGTAAATTCCATCTCACCCTTCGGGCCCTTCACCTTTACGAAGGAACCGTCAATATTGACATCCACGCCTGCTGGCACATCAATCGGTAATCGTCCAACTCGAGACACGTCTCGTACCTCCTGTAGCGCCAGGCGCTACCATACTTTGCACAATAATTCGCCACCAACGCCCATCTTTCGGGCGCGCTGGCCTGTCATCACACCCTTGGGTGTGGACAAAATCGCCACACCGATACCCGAAAGTACCCAGGGGATTTCCGTTTTCTGCGTATACACTCGGCAGCCAGGCCGGCTCACTCGCTCGAGGCCTGTAATCAACGGGCGACGATGTCGGCGTTCACCAACATACTTCAAACGGAGACGTAAGATTTTTTGATGCGGCTTTTCGCCTTCAACAATATCAAAACTCTCAACATAGCCTTCTTCAACCAGAATCCGAGCAATTTCCGCTTTGATCTTTGAACTGGGCATGCTTACTAACGTTCTGTTGCTGGCTGCAGCGTTACGAATACGGGTCAACATATCAGCAATTGGGTCTGTAAAACTCATCGATAATTCCTCCGCCGATCTACCACGATGATTTGGTCACACCAGGAATTTTGCCTTGCAGCGCCAATTCCCGGAAACAAATTCGGCATAAACCAAATTTGCGCATATAACCTCGCGGACGCCCACAGCGCCTGCAGCGGTTAACCACCTGGTTCGGATATTTTCTCCGCTTCTCGCGGTATTGCATACATTTACTAGCCATACTATCCTTTCCTGAACGGCATTCCAAATTTACTCAGTAACGCACGGGCATGATCGTCATTCTCGGCAGTAGTCACAATCGTGATCTCCATCCCGCGGATGGTGTCTACAGTATCGTAATTGATCTCAGGGAAGATCAACTGCTCCTGCAGGCCAAGCGTATAGTTGCCACGACCGTCAAATGCATCTTCAGAAATCCCGCGAAAGTCTCGCACACGTGGGAGTGCAACATTCACCAGACGATCAAAAAATGACCACATCCGATCACCGCGTAGTGTTACTTTGGTTCCAATAGATCTTCCTTCACGAAGTTTGAAATTCGCGATGGATTTCTTTGCTTTGGTAATTACTGGCTTTTGGCCTGTGATCGTCGTCAGATCACGCACAGCCTCATCCAAAGCCTTTGGATTATCCAGAGCATCACCGACGCCAATATTGACAACGATTTTTTCAATCTTTGGAACCTGCATCACGTTGTCGAGGGATAGTTCCTCTAATAAAGCCGGTGCAATCTCTTTCTTATATGTTTCAATCAATCTATTCATTCTTATGCTCCAATGGCTGCTTATTTATCAATCGCAGCACCGCTCCGCTTAGCTACACGGACGGGTTTGCCATTTTTTCTTTCAATCCGGACGCGGGTGGGCTTGCCATCCTTAGGATCCACAAGCATCACATTTGAGAGATCAATCGGCGCCTCAAATTCAATCTTGCCAGATGGGATGGTCTTTCCGCCCGACTGTGTTTGCGCCTGGTGCTTGATGCGGAGATTCACGCCCTGCACCACCACCCGGTTTTCATCAGGGATGACACGAATCACCTCGCCAACGGTGCCCTTGTCATCTCCACTGACCACAACCACTCGGTCGCCTTTTTTGATTTTTGTTTTCATCGCAAAACTCCTATCACCCTGGCTACAGAACTTCTGGCGCCAGTGAAACGATCTTTGTAAACCCTTTTTCGCGAAGCTCTCGGGCAACAGGGCCAAAGATGCGTGAACCACGCGGATTGACCCCATCGTTGTCAAGAATGACCGCTGCATTATCGTCAAATCGAATACTGGAGCCATCACTTCGGCGATACTCTTTGGAAGTCCGCACGATGACTGCTTTCACAATCTCACTTTTCTTGATGGATGCCTGTGGCGTGGCAGATTTGACTGTCCCGACCACGATATCACCAACATACCCATAACGCTGCCGGGAACCGCCGGTGATGTGAATCACCAGCAGTTCGCGCGCGCCAGTGTTATCTGCAATTTTTAACCTGGTTTCTTGTTGGATCATCGCCTAAACTCCCAATTCTTCAACAGCATCGTCTTCAGATCGCTCTTCAACGCGCAAAACTTCCTCAATTACCCAAAATTTCGTCTTGGAAATCGGTTTGCTCTCAACAATGCGAACTTTGTCACCAGGGCTGACACCAAATTCATCATGCACCTTGTAGGTTTTCGCGTCGCGAACAACTTTGTGATAGAGAGGATGTCGATAACTTCGTTCCACCTCAACCACAGCTGTTTTTTGCATCTTATTGCTAATAACCGTTCCTACCAATCGACGTCGTTTATTCATGCTTCACTCTCCTCAGCCAATTGCCGTTCTCTCAAAATTGTTTCCATCCGGGCGATATCCCGGCGAAGGAAACGTACGCGACTGGTATCCGCTAATTGACCGGTAATCGTTTGGAATCTGAAGTTCATCAACTCATGACGGGCATCATCCAGCGCTTCCTGGATTTCAGCAACACTCATTTTCCGAATTTCTGCTGCTTTCATAATTATGCCTCTCCTGCAACATCACGCGAGACGATCTTTGTTTTGATACCTAATTTATATTTGGCACGCAGAAGCGCCTTGCGGGCTGTATCCGAATCCGTACCACCTACTTCAAACATCACACGCCCTGGCTTGACAACTGCAACCCAGTATTCCACCGGACCTTTACCTTTACCCATTCGGGTTTCAGCCGCACGCTTGGTGTAGGGCTTATCAGGGAAGATGCGGATCCACACCTTGCCGCGTCGCTTCATTTCGTGCACAATGGCACGTCGGCAAGATTCAATTTGTCGAGCGCTGACCCAACCAGGCTCTAATGCTTGCAAGCCAAATTCGCCAAAGGACACATCTGAGCCGCGATAAGCCTTCCCTCTCATGCGCCCGCGCATTTGCTTGCGATACTTCACTCGTTTTGGCATTAACATAATAACTTCCTCACTTACCGCCGATTATCTTTTTCGGCGCCGTTTTTACTCGCTGACATACACTCCCTCAGTGGATTCAGTTTCTTCTTCCACCTGGGGCAGGATCTCACCTTTATAAATCCAAACTTTGATTCCAATTTGACCATAGGTTGTCAAAGCCTGGGTTTGGGCATAGTCAATGTCGGCACGAAGCGTCTGCAGTGGCACACGACCTTCACGCAGCCACACACTGCGGGACATTTCTGCGCCGCCCAAACGACCTGAAACCATAACCTTGACACCTTCAGCGCCCTGTCGAATACCCTGTTGAATGGCACGCTGCATGGCTCTGCGGTAGCTAATGCGACGGGTCAGCTGCCCGGCAATATTCTCCGCCACCAAATACGCGTCCAGATCAGGTGCTTTAATTTCCTTGACTTCCAGGTCAATTTTCTCGCCTGTCAGGGCTTCCAGGTTGGTGCGCAGCAATTTCACATTTTCACCACCGCGGCCAATCAGGATGCCGGGTTTGGCTGTGTGAATATAAACCTTCACTTTGCCAGGAAAGCGTTCAATCTCAATATTAGAAATGCCAGCCCGGTCATTATCTTCTCGGATCTTCTCGCGGATCTCAAGATCCTGATGAAGTTGATCCTGGTAATCTTTGCCGTCTGCATACCAGCGGGCTAACCAAGGCTTGTTGATTTTCAGTCGAAATCCAGTTGGATGTACTTTACGACCCATAATTACTCCTGGTTCCTATCATTGATTCTTTTTGCAAGCATCATCTTACTCAACCTCTCGCAAGACCACAGTTACATGAGAACGTCGTTTCAGTATCGGCTTGAACCGACCCCGGGCGCCAAATCTGCGCCATTTTCGGGTGGGGGCTTCATCTGCAAAGATCTGATAGACATACAGGTCTTCACGAGAGACGCCATAGTTCTCTTCGCCATTTGCAATAGCAGATTGCACAAGTTTTCGAACAGGTTCTGCAGCCTTGTTAGGGATGAACTTCAAAATGTCCAGCGCTTCCAGGGCGGGTTTACCACGGACCAGGTCGACAACCAGGCGTGCTTTTTGGGCTGACGTATCAAGATTGCTTAATTTTGCTCGAATATCAGTAGCCATAGCTTATCACCTTCCTACCTTCCCCGTTTGTCGGCTTTTGCCGACGCAACATGCCCACGGAAGAATCGGGTAGGAGCAAACTCTCCCAACCGGTGACCGACCATGTTTTCAGTGATATAGATCGGCACATGGCGGCGTCCATCATGGACGGCAATCGTGTGACCTACCATCTGGGGAAAGATCGTACTGGCACGACTCCAGGTGCGCACAACTTTCTTCTCACCTTTGTCGTTCATTACTTCTATTTTCTTCAATAGCTTGGGGTCGATGAACGGCCCTTTTTTCAGCGATCGCGACATAATTGCGTCCTCTTTCTCGCTCTAATAATCGATTACTTACGACGCCGCTTCGCTTGAGAGCGATGGCGTAAAATGTATTTGTCAGTTCGTTTGTTATGCCGTGTCTTCTTACCCAGTGTGGGTTTACCCCACGGGCTCTTCGGACCGGGCATACCAATCGGGGAACGTCCTTCACCACCACCATGGGGATGGTCATTGGGGTTCATTGCCACACCACGTACGGATGGACGCCAACCCATATGGCGTTTCCGTCCAGCCTTACCCAGCTTGATGTTGGCATGTTCCACATTTCCAACCTGGCCAAGCGTCGCACGACACTCCTGCAAAACCAGCCGTACCTCACCCGAAGGCAGACGCACATGGGCATACTTACCCTCTTTTGCCAGCAACTGAGCTGATGTACCGGCGGAGCGAACCATCTGCCCACCCTTGCCAGGCTGCAATTCAATATTGTGAACGGTGGAGCCAACCGGAATGTTGGACAATGCCATGTTGTTCCCTGCGCGAATGTCCACCTCGCGCCCAGAAACCACACGATCACCGACCATCAAACCAACAGGCGCCAGGATGTAGCGTTTTTCGCCATCTGCATAGTGCAGCAGTGCCAGGCGAGCCGTTCGGTTTGGATCATATTCAATTGCTGCCACCGTGGCAGGAACATCCAACTTATCACGTTTGAAATCCACCAGGCGAATTTGCCGTTTGTGCCCACCGCCACGATGGCGGACTGTGACACGACCGTACATATTTCGGCCAGATTTCTTCTTTTTCGGAACAGTCAATGACCGTTCTGGTGTTGTCTTGGTAATCTCCTCAAAAGTGTAGCTGGTCTTATGACGAGTACCGGGTGTCTTGGGTTTGTATACTTTTACAGCCATTACTCCACCCCTTCAAATATCGGGATGCGCTCACCTTCAGCCAGGGTCACAATTGCCTTCTTATAAGCATTGGTGCGAGTGCGCATACGGCGGTTTCGCATATTGCGAGCCTGCTTGGCGGGCACGATCATAACATTAACGCGGTCGACTTTCACATCGAACACCTTCTCCACAGCATCCTTGATCGCTGTTTTAGTTGCCTTAGTGTCGACCTCAAACACATACTGGTTCAAATTCGAAGACAGATAGTTCGTCTTTTCGGTAATGATCGGTCGGCGGATGATGTCAAATACTGATTTTTTCATGATTTCATTCCTACCTATCCGAGATAACTTTCGATAACATCCAGTGCTGCCACAGGCACGACAACTTTGTCAAAACTCAGCAGGTCACGGATATTCAGATAACTGGCCATCAAGGTCTTGACATCGGCAAGGTTGGCACACGCCCGCTTGACATTCTCATATTCTGCGCTGTTCTCAGGGATCAGAAGCAAAACTTTTGCTTCGCCAACCACTGCCTTCAGGGCTTCAGCCATCGCGCGGGTTTTAACTTCATCAACTTTGAGCGCGTCCACCATCACGATCTCACCGTCAGCAGCCTTGACAGAAAGTGCGGAGCGCAGTGCTGCCCGGCGCATCTTCTGTGGCATGGCTTTGCTGTGGTCAAGTGGTTTTGGGGTGAAGATCTTTCCACCACCAACCCATTGCGCAGCTCGGATTGAACCCTGTCGCGCCCGACCGGTTCCTTTTTGGCGCCATGGCTTTCGACCACCGCCAGAAACCTCACTGCGACCCTTGGTCGAATGGGTGCCCAACCGGCTGTTGGCCATTTGCCTGACATATGCCTGATGCATCAAATCAACTTTAATTGGGGCCTCAAAAATCGTCGCCGGTAATTCTACCGTGCTGACTTTCTTGCCCTTCATGTTGAAGACATCGACTTTCATGATTACTCAACTCCCATTACTGGTAATCGCCCAATTGGGCGGATTATTGTTTCCTTGCAGGCTTGATCACCACCATGCCGCCCTTTGGGCCTGGCACAGAGCCATCAACTGCGATTAAATTGCGTTCCGGATCCACCAACACCACACGGATGTTTTCGGATGTCACACGCTCGTTACCCATCCGACCAGGGCTGCGTTTCCCTTTGAACACACGACCAGGGGTCGTCCCTGATCCTAAGGAACCAGGAGCACGCTGGCGATCAGATTGACCGTGTGTCTTTGGACCCCCAGCAAAACCATGGCGCTTGACCACACCGGCAAATCCACGACCTTTACTGGTGCCAATCACATCAACGTGTTCATCCTTGGCGAAGACATCAACCTTCAAGACATCTCCCTCAGAAACTTCATCGAGTGATTTTGTTCTAAATTCTTTTAAAAATCTTAGTGGCGGTAAATTGTTGCGCTCAAGGTGTCCCTTTTGCCCCTTTGTCAGACGCTTGGGTTTCACCTCTTCATACCCAATTTGAACAGCGGAATAGCCATCTTTTTCCTTGTTCTTAATCTGGGTAACATAACAAGGCCCAGCTTCGATTATGGTCACGGGAAACGCAGTCCCGCCCTCATCGAAAACCTGGGTCATTCCAACTTTTCGTCCAATCAGCCCTTTAAACATGTGAAATATTCTCCTGTTACAAAATATATAGACGAGACTGTCAACCTGGGCAAGGTTGCATCATCTCCGACCGCAACACAGTCAACCATTCCACCGCGACCATTCCATGTCTTTTTGGACTACGGAAGGAATAGTTCTTATGCCGCCTGATCAGTCCAGCTTTTAAGCCGAACCCATCCATTTTACCATCTCTTGGCAAGTTTGCCAAGTATCAATTTTTATTGATTCCCTGCTAACAACTTGTTTTGGGCAGGAGTTCTGCTTCGTTGTTAGCAGGCAATCCGATTTATCATGAATGCTAAATCTTGATTTCGATATCAACGCCAGCAGGCAAATTGAGCCGCATCAACATGTCAATCGTTTTTGAATCGGGTTCCAGCACATCAATCAGACGATTGTGGGTCCGGATCTCGAAATGTTCCTGTGAATCCTTATCGATGAATGGAGATCGGATGACAGTATAACGATCGATTTTGGTGGGTAATGGCACCGGGCCAACCACCTGTGCACCGCTCCGCTCAGCCGTTTCGACAATCCGCTTGGCAGATTGGTCGATAACGCGATGATCGTAAGCCTTCAAACGAATACGAATCTTTTGTTTAGCCATGATGTCTTTTCCTATTTCTTACGCAATAATCTTGGTGATCACACCAGCGCCAACCGTCAGGCCGCCCTCACGGATTGCAAACTGTGAACCATTTTCCAACGCCACTGGCACGATCAGCTCCACTGAGATCGTCACCCGGTCTCCCGGTAACACCATCTCCACACCTTCCGGCAGCGTCACGGTCCCCGTCACGTCCATCGTCCGAATGAAGAATTGTGGCCGATAGCCGCTGAAGAACGCACTGTGCCGTCCTCCCTCTTCTCGGGTCAGCACATACACTTCGCCTTCAAACTTCGTGTGCGGTGTGATGCTCCCCGGTTTCGCCACAACCATCCCGCGCTCCACATCTTCTCGACCAATACCGCGCAGCAGCAGTCCGACGTTGTCCCCTGCCATGCCCTCGTCCAACAGTTTGTGGAACATCTCCACGCCTGTCACCACTGAGTTCAGGCTCTTTTCCTGCAAGCCCACGATCTCAACCGGGTCACCGGTGTGGATCATGCCGCGGTCGATACGTCCTGTCACCACCGTCCCGCGTCCCTTGATCGAGAACACGTCTTCAATCGGCATCATGAACGGCTTGTCCGTCTCGCGCACGGGCTCCGGTACATATTCATCCACAGCTTTCATCAGCTCATTGATGCATTCGTATTCCGGCGCAT
>DIXG01000092.1:0-386 GCA_002436005.1 Anaerolineaceae bacterium UBA6086
CTATTTCGGGGTTCAAAAATGGGTGGTTGGTTGTTAAAGTTTAGGTTTTTGCAGTAGAGTCATTCATTATAAACGAAAAAATAAAATCAAACACAACAATTTTGCCAAATTTCAGTAAACAGCAAGTTAACAAATTTGAATGAAAAGAATGTCCATCACAATAAATCTACAATCAGAATTTTCAATCTCTCTCTCTTAAGTCCTAAAAAGGACCAGAGGGCTGATGTTCTTCACTCCAAATCCAGGTGCGCTGATCCTGGCAGAATTAATTTGATTTGTGCGCGTCCCTGTCAGCCCGCAGCCTTTTTTCCCTTGCCCAAATTCGGTATAATTAGCCAGTTGCGTCTGCCATCAGCAATGATGCACAAATACGATTAAAATCAAAC
>DIXG01000092.1:478-1349 GCA_002436005.1 Anaerolineaceae bacterium UBA6086
GTCCGTCATTGTCGGATGGGGCGCCTTATTGGAGAGACTCCCCTTCTGGTTGATGATCATCAGCGCGATCCTTGCCGGAAGATCCCCAACATTAGCCCTGGTCCTGTTCCTGATTTGCCTGTTGTGGTTCAATTTGGGAGCGGGCATTGTAGCCCCTTCCTGGATGGCACTGCTCGAGAAAATATTTTCGCCAGAAAAGCGCGGCTCATTTTTGGGGCTCACCGTTTTTGTGGGTGCCGGGATGGGCATGCTCGGATCGATTGCCAGCGCCTATATTCTGGAATCCTTAACCTTCCCCAGATCTTTTATCATCTTGTTTACAATCGCTGCCTTCTTCATGACACTCAGCTGGCTTTCACTGGCTTTTGTGCGTGAACCAATCGGTAAACACGCCACCCTGGATCAGGATTGGAAAACCTACCGAAAAGACCTCCTTCACATTCTGAAGGTCGATCACAACTTCAGGCGCTACATCATCTCGAATGTGCTGATCACGCTGGGCAGTATGGGGGTCGGGTTCCTCACGGTCAGCGCAATCCAACGCTTCCAGGTGTCTGATGCGGTGGTTGGGCTGTATTCACTTGCTATGCTCTTCGGGCAGATGCTGGGAAATTTGCTTCTGGGGCGGTTGGCAGACAAACGCGGTAACAAGTTATCGCTCGAAATCAGCCTCATGGCTTCTGTTATCGCCTTCGCACTGGCAATATTTATGCCCTCCCCCACCATTTACTTTGTCGTTTTTGCGCTGGTAGGGGTCAACGCCGGTTCAGCCATTGGTTCGGCAATGCTGATTGTCTGGGAGTTCTGCGACAGCACCCGCGTGCCCACCTATTCTGGCCTGGCGAACACCACTCGCGGCATCATGAGCCTT
>DIXG01000092.1:1438-10292 GCA_002436005.1 Anaerolineaceae bacterium UBA6086
GAATAATCCAACCCCGATACATACAAACTCATCTAAGTAGATTTAAGTAAAGGATCACAGATCAGGATACTGCTGATACCAATCCTCAGGCACGTCCTGTGATGGGTAGAAATCCCACCAGGATTTTGCCAGGGCATCGCATACGCTGGTCACTTTGATCAAACGCTGCCGCGCTTCTCCCCGCAAGAACTTATGCAGGTTTTCCTCTTTGAGCGTCACCGCTTCCTTCCACACAGCCCGACCCGCCATTGCGCCGCTGGCGCCGTTCTGGCAGGCAATCGTCAGTTGGCGCAAGTAGGTCTCAAAATTTACCCCGGCAGAAAGCAGCACCCAGGGCACACGGGATGCCTGCGACACCTCCTCGCATGCCTGCGCCCACTGGTTCTCATCTGTTTCCTCCCGCACATTTACGGGGAATTCTGCTTTGAGCACATCCACCCCCAGCGCCGTCAATGTTTCAGCCGTTCGAATGACCACATCCCGTTTTTCACCCGAGGTTAGTTTCCTCTCTGGATCAAGCGAATATGAGAGCGGTTCGATAAAAAATGCCAGATCATACTTGTGGCAAGCCTCAGCGATCTCCTCCACCAGGGCTTCTTGCGCTTTGGCAAGGTTTGAGTCAGGATGATAGTAAACCAGCAGTTTCAGGGCGGATGCCCCCATTCTGCGGATCTTTCCCACACTCCAACCCTCCAGGATCTCACTTTTTCGGGCACCAGGGTCGCCCGTATAGCCCGTTGCTTCAACCGCAACCACCAGCCCCACATGTCCGGGCATTGCACCACTCTGGACCACCTGTGCAGCCCCGAATTCCGGGTCTACCAGAACCGCACTTCCCGACCTGCCCAGCGCACCAACCACAACAGATTTAAAACCACTGATTGCCTGATCTGAGACCAGCTCTGGATGTTCCGGGTTCATCGCATTGCGCAGATTATTACGATGATCCAGCGCCAGAATTGAAAACACGCCCTGATCCGTCGCGCATTCCGCCAAGCCGCGCCGCTTACCGACAGATAATTCCATGTTTCTCACTCCTTCTCCATCCTAAAGATGGCATTTACAGGCGCAGGTGTAATCACTGACCATCATTTGTATTTTATCAAAGATCAATGCCACAGGATCGTTGGATAATTGGCTGTCCATCACCTTTCGATATTGCTGAGGCATGAACTGACTGAGTAAATTAACCGGGACAGGATGTTCTGTCAAATTGGAAATCAAGCGCTGCAATGCTTTATCGACGTACTCATTCGGCCAATAGTAACGCAGTCGGTCACTGTAGCTGTATTTTCTGGCAAACCGAAGATCGTTCTCGTCGCCCTCATAATACTTATTCCAATAACCGGGCTGATCCAGCATCACCTGCTCCAGCACTTCCTGCACATTCGAAAGCACAACGCCCTCTCTGCCGCCCAACCACGCTTGCTCCATCATATCGAGCGCAAAAACAGCCTCTCGCATTGCGAAGGTCAATGCTGGCCCAACCTTCAGGATGGCAAAATGATCTTCCACCATTTGCCGTAATGCTTCTGGGGACTGATAATCCGTTGAATGGGCTTCAAAAATAAGATGATCATATCCCTCCACAAACCTGGAAAGCGCGGCAGCGTTTTCCCGTTCATATGCAATTAACGACGAATCCCCAAATTCCACCCCTGGCTGCACGACAAGCCCAATCACTCTCTCCCAGGCGCTCTCAAGCCCTAATTCACGGAATGCCGCCCGGGTGATCTCAATCGTTTCCCTGGCATCCTCTGGCAATGTGACGTGCACCTCATTCTCGCCCGATAACGCGCCGCCCGGGATCGGCACTTCTGTGCCAATGATGTACACTGGCGGGAAAGGCGAATTTGGCGAGGTTGCATACGCTGCCTCAGCCGCCTGGCACATTTTCGCTGCACGCAATGCCGAGGTCTGCGTAGACAGTGGGACATTCTGCGGGTCGTCGCCCAAGCGCATGCTGGCGTCCAGGTGAATTTTCGAATAGCCCGCCCGGACGCAATCTGCAACAAGATCATAGGATTTCTGCATTGCCTGCTCTGCGGGTTCGCGCTGCCAGACATTGGGTCCCAGGTGATCCCCACCCAACAGGATTCTGTCCCGTGGGAACCCAACTCTATCGGCAGTTTCGTAAAGAAAGCGTGCAAACTGGGCAGGAGTCATCCCGGTGTAGCCGCCAAACTGATTGACCTGGTTTGAGGTGGACTCAATCAAGATATAATCATCCGAGTTCAGCGCATTCCGCAAACAGGCTTCGATCACATAGGGATTAGAAGAGCAAATGCTGTAAATGCCCTTCGCCTCACCTCTTTTTTGCGCTTCAACAATATTGAACAACGGGTTCTTCTTCATGTTTTCTCATCCATTCATTTACATATACTGCATTGCTTCATCGAGCGAGGGCTGAGAGGCTGTTCCGCCATGTTCGCGCAGCGAAAGTGCACCGCACACCACCGCCAGTCGCAGCGTTTTCTGCAGATCCCAGTCGTGCAGATAGCCATAAGTAAATCCTGCATCGAAGGAATCCCCAGCCCCAACCGTATCCGCAATCGGATCAATCTTGATCGAGTTGGCACGCAAAACCTGGTCGTCAAAATACACTGCTGCACCTGCAGATCCCAATTTGACTGCCACGTGCTTCGGTCGTTGTTTCAAAGACCGGATCCCATCATCAATCGTCTGTTCCCCGGTCAGTGATAATAACTCATTTTCATTGGGATAGAAAATATCCAGGTAAGGCATCAGCTCCTTGACGCCCTCCCACTTTTCCTCCGGATCCCAATTGGTGTCCAGCGAAATGGACAATCCCTTCTGCTTCGCCCGTTCAAATAACCCAGCCAGACCAGGTCGTAAAGCGTCTTGCAGGAAGTAATGCCCGATGTGGAGGTGCCGGCTTGTGTCAAGCATATCATCTGTCACCTGGTCGGCTCGCAAAGCTGCAATACCACCCAGGTAGGTTAGAATAGCCCGGTCTTCGCCACGAGAAAGAATCACGCTCAGCCCGGTTTTAATCTTCTTGTCCACAATCACAAAGGATGTATCCACCCCTCGCGCTTCCAACGCGTTGAGCATGAACTGGCCAAACGCATCATCACCCACAACACCAATGATGGCAACCTTCAGACCCAATCTTGCTGCGCCGCAGGCGTGGATGGAAGAAGACGAGCCAATCACAAGCTCTTCATTATCCACCAGTAGCTCTGTCTGACCAAACTCCGGGGTCAGCCCTGGCTTGCTCAGAATCAGATCCGGGTTGATTTCCCCGGCTACCAGTAAATCAAATTTCTTAGCCTTTGTTGACATCTGCCTCACCTGCCTGTCTGCTTCTATTTGAGCGATACATCTCCGATAATTCAGTTCGTGCTTGCATTTACTTCTTTTCCATGGAGGGTATGTGAACAACGGCATCCAGATTGTTGGGATTATCCGGGTCTTGCCCACGTGAAATAGCACGATAAAAGGCGATCAACTGCATCACCGGAAGGAAGAGCAAGGTTCGCAAGACTTCCGGCACATCGGAATTAAGCTCAACCACCGGTCCAATTTCCTCAAGCCGTGGGTCAGCCGTTTCAACAATCGAAATGATATTTCCCTTGAAGGCAGACATTTCTTGCAGCACGGGAATTTCCTGGAAGGCAGAGGATTCATTCACCAAACCAATTACCATTGCTTTTTCATCCACCATTGATTTAGGACCATGGCGGAATTCTAACGTATGGAATGCCTCGCTGTTAGAAAGCGACATCTCTTTCATCTTTAACATGGCCTCACTGGCAACCCCATAATTGAAAGCAGACCCCAGGAAAAAGAACCGTTCAATCGCCTGATTTTCACCCCACGCTTTTGCTTGGTCATGATACTGGTCAAACAGCCGGCTGACAATCTCTGGAAATTCTGACAACCTGCCCACATCCTGCCCACTCACCTCTAAAGCCACAGCTTCGACCAGCAGCAACATACTGGCAAATGAGCGCGTCTGTGCGATGCTGACTTCCTGTGCTGTTTCAGCCACAAGGCTGAGATCCGCCAACCGGGTAACGCTGCTGCCAGGAACCGTTGTGATCGCCAGGGATTTACCGTAACCACCCTCGTTGAAGAGCTGCATGGCGCGGACTGTCTCTGTCGTCTCTCCAGACCGAGATACTGCCACCAGGAGCGTCTTTTTCCCCTTATCCAGGTAAATACCCTCAAATAGGCTGATTTCAGACCCGGGCAAGCCTCGGGCAGCACAGCCCGTTAGCTTCTGGAAAATGGCTGCCGCAGAAAGCGAAAGATAGTATGTGGAGCCGCATCCTGTAAAGATCACCTGGTCGTAGGTCTCTTCATCCCACAGCCGGCTTACCTCTGATTTATATTCATCAAAGATCTTTAGCGTGTCTGCCCACACCGCAGGTTGCGAGAGTATCTCCTGAAGGGTAATTTCGCCTTTGTGTGTCATTATTTATCCTTTTTTTCTCGTTTGCTCTCAGAAATAATTGAAAGAACCCAATCTGTCCAGAAGACAATTTGGGTCTCTCAATTATTTTACTCGGAGTCAGGAAGAGTGAAACTCACGTGCTTCCTGAGGTCGTATTTGCATCTTTTTCCAGGTCAATTTAGCTTGCGCATCCTAAACTTTGAAGGATTTAAACTGGGGCAGGTATTCCCTGTTTTTCTCAAGCATTTCATTAACCATATCCCTGATCTCAGCCAGTGAAAGCACTGCTGCTGTCAATGGGTCATGGGCAATGGCATGATAAACCTTGAGCGGGTCACCTTCCAGACCAGCTGCAATAGCCAACTCTTCGATATTCGAGCTGAGGTTGGTCATCAGTGCGCACTGCGCCGGAAGATCGCCGACGTGCATGGGATGGAAGCCTGCCTTATCCACCAAAACAGGCACTTCGACACAGGCTCCCTCAGGCAGGTTCGTCACCAGGCAGGTATTGGGCACATTACCGTTAAATTTATAAGGCACACCGCCCTTCAATGCGTTGATGATATGGGCTGCATACTCTGTCCCTCGCTCCAGGTCTTCCTCGGTTACAGGTTTAGCCAGTTCATCCTTCACCTGGTCTCTCCAGGTGGCTTCTGTTTCGAGGTACTCCTTGAGAATATAAGCATATTCTCCCGGATTCCAACCCGTGCCATCGGTGCAGTATTTCTCGATCAGGTCTGGGCGTTTGCGGAACCACCAGTTGTATTCAGAGTTGTGTCCGCTCGATTCAGTCACGTAATGACCCAGGGCAAGGTACATCTCATTCCGGACAATCTCTTCGTTATAGACTTCCTCTCGTTCTGTAACAGCCTTATGGATCAGCGGATAGGCATCTTCACCGTTCCATTTGTACTCGAGATACCATGCCATGTGGTTAATCCCCGCACAGGTATAGGTGATCTCTTCCATGGGTGCACCAATCCAACCGGCAAGCATCTCAGCAGACCCCTGGACTGAATGACACAGCCCGGTCACAACAACATCCGTGGAACGCTGCAAAGCACCGCACAGCATCGCCATCGGGTTGGTGTAATTCAACAAGACTGCATTGGGGCAGGTTCTTTCCATCTCCCTGACAATTTCAAGCATCGGATTGATGGTGCGCAAAAACCGAAAAATTCCGCTCGGTCCGCGGGTGTCGCCCACATTAATATCCACACCATACTTTTTTGGAATTTCAATGTCATGCCGCCACACATCGGTATTGCCCGACAAAATGGTACACAAAACCACATCCGCCCCTTCCAGGGCTTCTTTCAGGCTCATGGTTGTTTCCAGTTTGGCAGGATATTTCCCGGCATCAATGTATTTCTGGACCATGCGCTTTGAAAAATCCAAACGTTCCGCATTGATATCCATCAAGCTGATCGTAGAATCTTCCAATAAAGGAAAAGTCAGGATATCCCGAACCAACTGCGAGGTAAAACCGAGGCTGCCAGCACCAACAAAAGCTATTTTCGTCATCAAATTTCTCCTTTTACTAACCCTTTAATCCGGATAGAGTAATGCCTTCTACAATCCATTTTTGAACAAACAAGTACACGATCAACACTGGCAAGATCACCAACACAGATGCTGCCATGGTGTAATGGTCATTACTGACCATTCGTGAGGAAAACCATGTCAGAATGATTGGCAGTGTTCGGACCTTCTGCTCAGTTAACACAATCAACGGCCACAGGTAAGCATTCCAGTTAAACATGAATGTTAGCATGCCTAAAGTAGCCAAAGCCGGTCCAAGCTGGGGTAAAACAATCTTGAAGTAAATTTTGAATTCTCCCGCGCCATCCACCCGTGCAGCATCCAGCAACTCGTTAGGCACAGATTGGGCAAACTGCCTGAACAAGAAAATGCCAAAGGCATCTACCGCAGCCGGTACAATTAAACCCAGCAAATTGTTAATTAACCCCAATTTTGCCAGGATCAGATAACCAGGAATCATGGTCAATTGAGAGGGGATCATCATGGTGGCAAGGATGAACCAGAATATGACCTTCTTAAATTTGAACTCAAATTTGGCGAAGATGTAACCCAGCAAGGAGCTTGTAAAGAGCACCTGGATAACATTTGCGACTGCAATTATTGCTGAGTTGCGATAAAACAAACCCAGCGGCAATTGCGGATCAGTTAAAACCTTCCGATAATTATCAAGTGTAAAGGTTTGTGGAAAGAAGGTCGGTGGAATCTGCCGAATTTCAGCACCAGTTTTAAATGATCCTAAAATCATCCAAATAAAAGGTAGTAAAGCAACCAGGCTCATTGGAATCAGGATCAGGGTTGCCAGGTTAACCCGAATTTTTCGTTTCTTTTTGATCTGAGGTAATGAGTTTTCTGCCATAATTAATATTCCCATTCTGATCGCAACAACTTGGTCTGGATGAGCGATACACTGAAGATTAACAGGAACAATACAAAGGAAATTGCCGCTGCCCAGCCCATCCGTTGATATCGAAAGGCATAATCATAAATACTGAGCAGTAAGACTTTCGTTTGGTCAGCAGGTCCCCCGTCCGTCATCACCTGGATGATATCAAAGACTTGAAAGGCAGAAATTGTTGTGAGCACAACCGTGAGTAAAATCGTTGGCATCATCAATGGGATGATCACATGTAAAAATGTCTTCCAGTCACTCGCACCATCAATTTTTGCGGCATCTTTCAGGGACTGGGGGATTGCCTGCAAAGCAGCAATGAAGATCACGAGATTATAGCCCAAATCCTGCCAGATATAAGCAATGATAACGGCAAAAAGAGCAACCGGGATTCCAGCCACAACCAGGTTCGGGTTACCAGTCCAGTTGATGCCAATCAGTTTGCCAGCAAACAAACCAATAATCGCATTCAACAAACCCCGTTGCGGGTGATAGATAAATCCCCACATGATTGCGACACCGACAGAGGGTGCCAAAACCGGAAGAAAGAAAATCGTCCGGAAAATTCCCTTTAGTTTTTTATGGACCGATTCAATCATAAAAGCTAAAGGCAAAGTGATCAACAAATTTAAGGGAACCACCAATAGCGCAAACAAGATTGTGATTTTGAAACCAGAGTGGAATTGCCTGACCTCAAGTGGGGCATTAGGCGAAAAATCAAGCATGTTTTTGAAATGCTGCAAGCCAACAAAGGGATTATCCCCCCCAAAGCCAAGAATTGGGCCGCCCGCACGCCTGGCGCTGTACTCAAAAAAGGCCAATGCAATCCCGAATATGAGCGGCAGCAAAGTCCAAAAAGCCATATACAGGATTAAAGGGGTAATAATTGCTCCTACAAATTGCTTTTCTCTCTTGTCGCGCCGTTTTTTTTCTCGAAAACGGAACAGGTTGAAAGCGCTTCGCAGTTTATTTGGCTTGTCAGAAGTGATTTGATGAGCCATAGAATCCTCTTTTCTGAAAGAGGGGTTTTGGGCCCCTCTTTCAGTTTCGTCTTACCTAATGGTTCAATGCTTCTAGAACGAACCCTGGACTTCACTTTCAAGTAATTCAAGCGTTTCATCTGCAGAACGAAGTCCCTGCAAAAACTCGAGCACACGAGGATAGGTCGTTTCGTACCACACAAAGTCACGATCCGGGAAAGCGCCTTCGTATCGTCCATAGGGAAGAATATCCAGGAAGGGTTCAAAGAAGGAGAATTTCTCGACCAGTTGAACTGCGGCGTCGCCTTCAGTGACCTCAACCAGCGCGGGGAGCGTACCGGAAGCGAGGTTCCATTCCAGAGCGTTATCCACATCCAATGTCGCAAACTTGATGAAGTCCCAGGCAAGATCCTGCACATCACTATTAGCGGACACATTCATGCCCCAGCCAGAAGCGGCTGCGAACACAGGTTCGGGACCCACACTGGGTAATGGAACGTATTCGGTGACTTCCACAACTTCAGGATAATCACCGCTGTATTCCGGAACAGCCCAGGGGCCAACCAGACCAATGGCGGAGGTCTCATTGAAGTAGGAATCACCCACCCAGTTTTCCTCATCGTTGAAGAGATAGGGATCGTTGATGCCGGCATCTATAAACGCCTTCATCTGAGCAAGGACCTGCTGTCCAATCTCCGTATTGACCTCGTATACACCATCCTTCAGATACTCGCCGCCATATTGCAGGTAGAGTGAGTGGAACATGGTCGCGGTGCCATCTGAGCCGGTGAAGTTGAAACCAGAGCGGGTCATGACACCATCCTGGACAACAGTCAATTTCTGAGCATCAGCAATGAATTCGTCCCAATCTGCCCAACCATCAACTGTCACGCCGTTCTCTGCAGCCAAAGCAGTATTCACCAGGACAGCACCATATTCGATGTTAAATTCTTGCGGAATGCCATACAGGCTGCCGTCACAGATATACCCACCGATTGCAGAATTAAAGAGCTTTTCCTGGGC
>DIXG01000002.1:0-6690 GCA_002436005.1 Anaerolineaceae bacterium UBA6086
TGACTTGTTTTTCAACACCCTCGTTTTAATTCTTAGGCGAACCCCAGGTTATAATAAATTATCTAGCCCTGTAAATGCATATATCCTTATTAAGGAATAAACCGTGAAAGATAGCCTGGTCGTCCATAACCTCAGTAAGAAATATGGTGATTTTGTTGCCCTTGCGCCGACAAATTTCAAGTTAGACCCCGGTGAAATTGTCCTCCTATCGGGTCGGAACGGATCGGGGAAGACGACCTTATTATCCTGTATTACAGGACTGATCAGGTCGACCACGGGGACGATTAAAGTGGGGAGGTTTGAACTCTCCCGGGATGAATTGGAAGTGCGCCGCCGCCTGGTCTTTGTGCCGGATGTTTCGCGCTTCTATGTCGAACTGACCGCCTGGGAACATTTGCGTTTCATCGCCATGGCGAACGGCGTACTGGTGGGGTTTGCGGCCCAGGCCGAGGCGATCCTTAAAGATTTTGGACTGTGGGACGTGCGCGACCACTTCCCCCATAATTACTCCCGGGGGATGCAGCTCAAGCTGGGGCTGGCGATGGCCTTCATCCGGCCTTTCGAGGTCATCCTGCTGGACGAACCCACTTCTGCCCTGGACGAGGAAAGCGTGAGCATCTTGCTGGATAAGCTGCGTAAATTTAGTCAACATGGCGCATCCATCCTGATGTCCTCCCATGACCCTGCCATCAAGACCCACTTCGGAGACCGTCAGCTGCTGATCGAAAACGGCGTTCTCAGGGAGGTTTGACGTGCGCGCAATTCATTGGATCCGCTCCCGCCAGGAATCGGAAGAGCTTTCCTATTGGACATCGTTCGTCTATTTTGATCCCAAGGACCGCTCCTTCAACAACCGGATCTATCTCGTTTACCTGCTGATCTTTTTCAGCGTTTGGTGGTTCATTGTGATTATCTGGTTCGCTGAAGCGGGAGCGATGTTAATGACCACGATCTATCCGTCCAGCCCGGTATCGCTGGCGGTCGCGCTGGTGCTGGTCGTTATTCTGGTCTGGTTTGTGGTCTCCATGATACAATTCCTGAGGCGCAGCCCGGTCAAATTCTCCGCAGAGGATGCACACCTGGTCTGCCAGATGCCGCTCAATCCGCAGAAGCTGGTCCTGCGCTGGTTGGCGATGCCCTGGTTCAAGAGCCTGGTCCTGTTCTTGCTGCTGGCGATCGTTTTGGCGTTTTCACTGGCACGGACCGAATTAATTGAATCCCGGATTACGGGGCAGGACCTGGGTGGATATTTCCGGCTGGGTTTCCGGGCTGTCTTGGGAATGGTCCCGCTGCATCTGGCTTTATATTCCCTGAGCTGGGCGTTAGCTGTCTGGTTCATGAAGCATCAGCGGAAGATGGGGGCGCTGCTTGTCGTGCTTGCCATCTGCCTTGTTGTTCTGATCTCCATGGGCTCTGGGATTGCTGCTACTTTCAATGCGAATTTACCCTGTGAATTTAAGGCGCTGGGATCCGTGATGGCGGATGGCTTGCGGATTGGGTTCAGTGAAGGAAGCCTTGGCACTGTTTTGATGGTTCACTGGGCGGCTGCCTTGATCGCGCTTGTGATGTTGTTCTTCGCCGCCAAAGGCTTCAGTTGTAGCCGCGCAGCCCAGGAGACCCGGGAGGAAGTCCTGCAGAGGAATTTACGCCGTTATGGGTTCGGTGAGTCGGCCCAGGAGAAGAAGGTCCAGCGGCGGCTTAAGTTGGATCGGCGCGCCGTTTGGCTCCCGGCATGGCAGGGAGCGCCATCGTTCGTATGGAAGGATGTACTTCAATCCTGGCGTACGGTCACCCTCGGCAAGGCGTTTGTATTGCTCGGCTTTTTTGGTGCTGCTGTGGGGCTGGCTATCCTGCCCAGCCTGAGCGGCCGAATGTTGTTGATCCTGACCTGGACCCTGCAAGCCAGTGAATTCCTGACCGATCGCGTCCGGCAGGACCTGGCGCATTGGGCTATCGTTCGACAGCTTCCCATCGAGCACCAGCGGTGGATCGCGGCCGACCTGGCCCTCTCCGGCGGGATAGTGATGTTGATCAGTCTGATCGGTCTTGGGCTTGGGGGCGTGATCCTCGGACAATTCCCGCTGGTTGAAGCGCTTGCACTCCCGGGGATGATTGCGGCCGTTGCCGGAGTTTCCACTTTTGTAGTGTTCAGGAACGCGCGGGTGGACTTGCTGATGAGCGGCCAGGCGCCGGGCGTCAATGAAATTGGCGTGATTGGGGGTGCAGTCTGCGCTGCTACCCCCCTCATCATTTACGGTTGGCTGCCCGGCTTAGTGGGGGCTTTGTCAGCTGTGCTTGCCAGTGGATTAATCGGGTACCTCGCACTCAATATAGCGATGAGCGGTTACCGTTCCATTGAATAAGCATAAAAACCAGTGGCGATTTTCACCTGAAAGAGAATCCGATTTTCCCCGGTATCTTAGATGAACGCCCGCGGGTCTCCCTAGTTGCCGTTGATTTATAGGTGATAATTAAAATGGAATTGAGAAGACCAAACGATAAGGATTTGTCCGATATCGAAATTTGGTTCGGTAATTACTATGAAAACAATGGAATTTGGCTGGTTTAAGAATAAATGGATCTGGATCACGGCAGTAACCCTATTGATAATTTCAGAAGTTGTTTTTATCTATTCGCGTGTAGACGTTCAAGGGACCGACCTCCCTCAATTTGATTTTGGTCGCATTGGCGGTGCAGACAACCCAACAACGGACTGGGACATACTGCAAGAGGCTCTGGAAATTCTGGGGCAACGGAGCCTCCAGAATAAAGATGGTGGCTGCACTTCCATTATGAGGGATATAATCCGTCCGATGGTCTTGACCACCCGTTTTATCCCAAGGACGGTCATTACCTCACAGATATGTGGCGAGACGTCAATGAGGGGGCGCTATTGAAAGGGTTTTTGGCGATTCGGACTGACACAGAAGGTAATGAGTTGCAGGTCATCGCTTGTGGGGACGGGATTTGTGGAAAGCTTTCGATGTTAAGATTGGTAAGATTGGGAAATGACTACCCCGGGTCAGCCGTCGGAGATTTTACCCCCGCGGGTAGGCCTCCTTCCACCGTTGGCATCCTCGCAGAAATTAGTGCTCTGGAAAACACACCCCTAATGGGTTGGGGTGAAGGCGAGGGCGATTCTCAGCCGCTTTACATTACTCGAACTTATTCCCCGGGGGAGGTTGGTGAAGAGATTGATCCACTCGTTGGTTCCCGAATCGTCGTGGGTTTCAATATCCGTTCGGGCGTATCTGCCTATTATAAAGTTTCTATTCTGAACGAGGATGGGTCCTATGAATTGCTGTTGGAAGACCAATTGATGAAATTTGAAACCCAGAAGACGAATTCGTCTATCGAAGAAAGATATGCTCAGGTCATGGAGGAACTTAAGGAGGGGAATTAAGAGGCTTAAATTATAAACAGAAAGAAGAAAAAATATGAAAATTCTACGCTTCGTTTTGTACAGTCTTCTGCTCCTGCTAGTAGGAATAGCGGGGTTCATCATCGGGGCATTGACACTCGGTGATTATTCGCCGAATATGCTGCTTGAGTTGGTTTCAGGCGAAACACCACAAGTGAAGATCACACGCTATTTACAGGCAATCGAAGCTCAAGACCGGGCTGCTGCTCTCGATGCCTGGTCGCTTCCATCTGGCAAGGCAGGTACCTCTGCTCAGTTAAGTGAACGTCGCAACTTGGTGACCGACGAGCTTCTGGCTCGTAAGATCACCCATTTCACGATCTTCGAACCCCAATGGTGGCGAACTTGCTGCGATCCCGGTGTAACCCACCTTGCGCGCAACGCGGGCGGTGCTCGCGTTCGAGTGCAAGTGTTAGATGCGAACGGTCAACCTTGGTCATACACTTTCGATGTCTTTATCAATGGACCTTACTTTGGTGATGCTAGTGGTAATCCATATCGACATTGGTTTCTACGGGATGTTTATCCACATAGCGAAATACCCGTCTACTGGCCATTGTTATATAAGGCAGGGGTTCACGCCCCTTGATCGCCTATGAACCGCGTCTTAACCGGTCCTTGTGATATCTGGTTTCCCATAAAATTCTTCATTCTGCATGAAAATGACTGCGGAATGTGAATTTTAATATAATCTAGCGAGGGCATTTCCCCGCAGCTTGCTGCGAGAATGTCCAACAAAATCCGTCCCGAAGGGTGAAATCCTGTAATGCCCCGTAGCTTGCTGCGGGGATAAGGATTTCAAGGATTTTGGCTTTACTCATAGGTGAGGAAACAAAAAATGTCAACGAAAATGGAGTACAAGTCGATAATCAGTACAACAAACATGTTCCTAAAATTACTTAAAGACTTTGATTGCTAATCAGCATGAATGTACAATAAAACTATGGCTGAATCCTTTGATATTGAACGAAAAATTTCTGAAATCGAAGCAGAGTTAGCGAATCTGGATTATCACCGTGACCAGTTACTGGATGAGCTGACCCAATTACGCCGGCAGCTCCTTCAAAAAGATTCCCCAGCACAACTAATGCTGCACATTCAGGGAATTACAGTCAATAACCAATCATCTCAAGAGGAAAAAATCCGGTTATTCCGTTCTTTATTCAAAGGGCGGGAGGATGTATTCCCACGCCGGTTCGAAAATTCCAAAACCGGAAAGTCAGGCTACGCCCCGGTCTGTGGTAATGAATGGCAAGCGGGTATTTGCCAGAAGCCGAAGATCACCTGCCAGGAATGCAATTTTCGTGCGTTTGTTCAAGTTAGCGATGAGACCATCCGGAACCATCTCATGGGAATTGACCCCAACGACCGTTCAGGCAGAGACTTTACGATGGGGGTTTATCCTTTGTTGGCAGACGAATCATGCTGGTTTTTGGCAGCTGATTTTGATAAATCCACCTGGACTGAAGACGCCAAAGCCTTTTTAGAGACCTGCGCCAGTTATCAAGTTCCTGCCGTCTTGGAACGATCACGATCCGGAAATGGTGGGCATGTCTGGATATTTTTTGAAACATCAGTTCCTGCAGTATTAGCGCGAAAACTTGGGTCATTACTGCTTACCAGTACGATGAACCGGCGATCGGAAATCGGAATGGATTCTTATGACCGGCTTTTCCCCAGTCAGGATACCTTGCCCAGAGGCGGATTTGGTAATCTGATTGCACTACCGCTGCAGAAAAAACCACGTGAACAAAATAACAGCGTCTTTTTGGACAAAGATCTCAATCCCTATCCCGATCAGTGGGCTTTTTTGTCATCGATTCACAAGATGGCTCATCAAGACCTTGAAAGAATTGTGAAGAATGTTCAAGACGAAGGCGAAATCACTGGCGTCCGGGCAGTGGTTTTGGATGAAACCGAAAACGAACCCTGGAAACTGACCCCATCACGGAAATATAAGGAACCCCCAATAACCGGTCCTTTACCAGATCAACTCAACCTGGTCATCAGCAACCAGATTTACATCGAAAAAGATGGGCTGCCCGCACCTTTACGAAATCGCATCATTCGATTGGCTGCCTTTCAAAACCCGGAATTTTATAAAGCGCAGGCAATGCGCCTCTCAACATTTGGGAAACCCAGGATTATCAGCTGTTGTGAGGAATATCCGAAACACCTTGCCTTACCCAGAGGGTGTCAGGAAGAGCTGCTTCAAGTGCTGGGTGAGCTTAAAATCAAAACGAAGGTGATTGACGATCGTGTGATTGGTGATCCTCTATTATTAAACTTCCAGGGAACGCTTCGTCTTGAGCAGCAGCTTGCTGCAGATCAGCTTAATAAGCATGATATTGGCGTTCTTTCTGCTTCCACAGCATTTGGAAAAACGGTCATTGGCGCTTGGTTGATTGCCCAAAGAAAAGTGAACACCCTGGTGATTGTCCATCGAAGGCAGTTGATGGATCAATGGGTAGAAAGCCTCCAATCTTTTTTGGGACTGGGAAAAAAGGAAATCGGGCAGATTGGGGGCGGAAAACATAAAGTCACCGGAGTGGTAGATATAGCGATGATCCAGAGCCTGATCAATAAGGGTACAGTCAATGATCTGGTGGGAAATTATTGCCATATCATTGTTGATGAATGCCACCACATTTCCGCAGCCAGTTTTGAACAGGTGATTCGGCAAGCAAAAGCCAGGTTCATTACCGGCTTATCCGCAACCGTCACCCGGCAGGACGGTCACCACCCGATCATTTTTATGCAGTGTGGACCTGTCCGATACCGGGTAGATGATCGCCAACAAGCCGCCGCACGCTTATTTACCCACAAGGTTATTGTCCGTAGGACCAATTTTGTTTTGCCAATCCGCGCGGACAATACTCCAGAACCAGGCATTCAGGAAGTATATGCGATGTTAGCAGCGGACTTGCACCGGAATCAAATGATTGTTGACGATGTTGTTGGGGTTGTTCATACTGGCCGGTCGCCTTTATTGTTGACAGAGCGACGAGAGCACCTCTCATATTTTGCTGATACCCTGGCAGGTAAAGTAAAAAATATCATCGTTTTATCCGGCGGGATGGGCCGCAAACAACGAACTTTATTGATGGACGAGTTGAAGCGTATTCCAGAGGATGAAGAACGTTTGATCATTGCTACAGGCCGCTATTTGGGGGAAGGGTTTGATGATGCTCGCCTTGATACTTTATTTTTGGCTTTGCCAATTGCCTGGCGCGGAACGGTAGCACAATATGCAGGTCGACTTCACCGCA
>DIXG01000002.1:6718-45448 GCA_002436005.1 Anaerolineaceae bacterium UBA6086
TGAGGATATTCTAGAAATTTGTAATTGACATAACGTGTGTAGAAAAATTTGTTAGGCCTTACAAACACTTTTCAACCTTGAAAAATATAAAATTGTCCCTGTCGCGATTTGGCAAGACAGTAAACGCGTGCTATAATCAATTTACAATTGAATGAGACGCAATGGCGTCCAAAAAAGTTAACGATAGCTTGTTTTTTACTCCTCAAAAAGCGCCCTCCCAATAGTAAGAGTGCTTCATCTCCTCAACGAAATGGTGCGGTCTTCGATTGTCACCCTATGCCGTAAACCCCTAAGGACGGCCTGAACTTATACCCGTACATTTGCATCGGTCCACGCAATAGATTTGATGAATTGATTTACAGCAGAGGGGCAAGACCGTAGCGGAATAACCAGGCAGAGTTGATGCGGTTTTTATTTGCTGATTATAAACTCATAATCCTTCACTTTTAATATAATTTTCGATTCGTTTATTTCTTAATGTTATGAAGCCAACCACCCTTTTTTTGTATAAGAGATATTGGCTGACATCGGAAAATGACGGACGAGTTTTGAAATCATCAAAAGGTAAATAGAATTTAATCTTATTGTTTTCATTTGCCAGATCATCCAAGAAGAAGAAATGAATGTATCCCATAAAGTCATCGAACAAATAGAAAAAATCTTCATATCTCAACAAAGTGTCATAAAGCGGACTTTTTTCCCCAGCATAAAAGAGGCGGATACATTCTAATGTTAAATCAAACCTATCGTCAATTAAACTATTTACGCCGCGAGCTTGATTGATGGTTTGCATTCCGTCTATTCTGTTATTTGGAAAGATAATATAAGCTCCAATAGTAGAACCTGTATTAAAAAGCTCATTTACTTCATTTGGAATTTGTTCTGTGAGCCACTTCTTCCGTTTGTGATTTTTATACGAATGGGTTATGGCATCGCTACCTAAATAAAATTCTCCAAGATCTGACTTGTGATATAGATAAGCGCCAGTTTTGTTATCACGTAATTCTAGGAGTCTACCATTTGGCAATGGCTTGCTCCATAATATCTTATGATATTTCCGGAGCGTTGGACTGGTGCTGTCAGGGTCACCGCCATTTGAATCGGAGTAAAAATTAAAATTAGTGTCAATTATCATTAATAATATCTCCAACTGCTAAAAACCTTAAAATATTATATACCTAAATATGCAAGGTCAAACAACCACACACCCTATCAAGGATCGAAGGCAGTGTGCAGTCCGGTGGATTGATAGGTGTTGTTGATCAAGAATCAAAAAGCGCTCCCATCTCTGGAGAGCGCTTTTCATTAAAGATCAAAGGGTAAGGTGTTACCCTGCCATCACCGGTCGGAACTTATAGCCATAAATCAGGATGCCGCGTTCGTCGCCATCGGAACGCAGTTTACGGGTGACCATCTCGACAGGCATGCCGATCTGGACGTCTTCCTGTCCAAGGTCGGTTAATTGAGCCGTGACGATCGGTCCTTCTTGAAGTTTGATCAATGCCACAGTGTAAGGTGCCTGTTCTTCAAAACCGGCGGGCGCGTTTTCCATGCGGGTGAAGGAATAGATCTCACCCTTGCCGCTGAATGTATAGGGGGTTTTAGCCTCACCACCGCATTCAGGGCATACATCGCGCGGTGGGAAGATTTTCGCTTCGCAGTGGGGGCAGATTTCGCCCACGAGAGCATAGCGCTGTTTTTTCAATCGCCAGTGGCGTGGAACTTCCATAATCATTTCTCCTAAAAGTGGCTGTTTCGCCTTCTATTGCACACTTTATTGATATGAGTTTACCGAAATGAGACTCTCAAAACCTATCAAATTACGGGATTCACCCTGTTTTGAGGGTAAAAAGATGCTAACAGCCCTGTTTCACCTTCTTCCACAAGACCATCTTCAAGATATTCAATTCTTTTGAACCATTCAGCAGGGAAGATTAATGATATGATTTGGAAAAGAAAACAAACGTAAAATCCTTTTTGGGAGGTGTGATTGTATGTCCATTCATTTACTGGAAGGTACCTTGCAGATCGATATCTTCTATGAATGCGAGGATCAGGACCTGGAAGATAATATCTGTGTTTCGGTGATCGAGGATTGCCCGGAAGACGAGAAATTGCTGTGTGCTGAGAAAACACATATCTATCTGACACCCGATGAAGCCCGCGAACTGGGTGAGGCTTTGCTGACGGCGGCAGCTCACAGTTTTATGGCGAATGGAAATTAGCCTTGGGTGATAATTTGCACTGCTTGATTGGGGTCACCCAGGTGGTCAGGGCTTTGGAGATACAATGATTGTGCCTGGTTTTACCCTGTGTTTTTTGCTGTATGAGGACCAGGCTTTGATGCTGCACCGCCGCTTCCCGCCCAACCAGGGACTGTGGAATGGGGTCGGTGGGCATGTGGAGCCTGGCGAGACCCCGCGCCAGGCAGTCATTCGAGAGGTGTTTGAAGAGACAGGCTACAGGATCGAGCGTCCCCAATTTGCAGGCTATCTGACCTGGGATGGATTTGAAATTGAGCCAGGGGCGATTGCCATTTTCACAGCTGAGGTGGAAAGCCCTGATTTCATCACCAATCATGAGGGCGAGCTGGCATGGAAGCCGAAAGATTGGGCGTGCTCTTCGCCCGATGTGGTGGATAACATCCACGTTTTTTTACCGGAAATTCTGGCAGGGAAGCCGCCGCAGCATTTTCATTTCAGCTATCTGGATGGCGTGCGCGTGCAGGATCAAATTTTGGAACTTCCGGCTGATTTTGACCTGGAAAAGCCCTACTACCCGGAGGTTGAACTGCTGGAAGAGCAGCGGGGAGATTTCATGCTCAGCACGGATAAGAGCCGTCTGCAGATAAATGTGATCCATGATTTTATTGCCAATCAATCTTACTGGGCAAAGGGTCAGACGCTGGATGTGACGGAACGGTCAATCCAGCATTCGGTTTGTTTTGGGATCTATAAGTTAGGTCAGCAGGTTGGGTTTGCCCGGTTGGTCACAGATGAGGCAACCTTTGCCTGGCTGAGTGATGTATTTGTGCTCGAAGCCGAACGTGGGCAAGGCCTGGGCAAATGGCTGGTAGATGCCGTTTGCCGCTATCTGGATCAGCGCGGGGTCAATCGTACCCTGCTGGCAACCCAGGATGCACAATCGTTTTATGAGACCTATGGACGCTTTGAGATTCTGGATGTGGAAGGAAAGTGGATGCGCCGTAAAAAACCGGGTTCTGGTTGGTGAGACCTGGGGAATCAAATAGGAGCAGGATGATGGAATTTTCACAAGGACAGTATACGATCAGCACGGACCGGGCAAAATTACAAATTGAAGTGATTCATGTCTATATGGCAGAAGAAGCCTATTGGACCACCGGCAGAACACGTGAGATGACGGAGAAAACGATTGAGAATTCTCTGTGTTTTGGCGTTTATGATGGAGACCAGCAGATCGGGTTTGCACGGGTGGTCACCGATTACACCATTTTTGCCTACCTGTGTGATGTTTTCATACTGGAGCCTTACCAGGGGCAGGGATTGGGAAAATGGCTGACAGAGACGATCCTGGAGGTGCTCGACGAAGAAGGGGTGCGCTGGACGATGCTGGCGACACGCGATGCCCATGAGCTATATGAAGCCTATGGCGGGTTTCAGAAGCTGTATTTGCCCGAAAAGTGGATGGGCCGCGTCAATCCCCGACTGCTGCGCAGCTCGGGTAAAAGCTACACTGTGCCCGGCGATGGGATGTAAGATTTGCTGATCTATCCTGCCAGAGGGATAGATTTTGTGGCAGCCCGGACTATAATGAATTGGCGAAAGTTTAGCTTGTGCCCGAAGTGAGCCTGTATTTTTAGTGAGGAGCTTATCTGATGCTTCCTATTGGTGATGAAAACCCCTATCGAAAACGATTTCCGCTGGTGACCTATGCACTCCTGCTGGTCAATATCCTGATCTTTTACTTTGAAGTGAGGGGCGGGGAAGCGTTTATCACAACCTGGTCGTTTGTGCCAGCCAGGTTCTTTGCCAACCCGGTTGGCGATTTAGCCTCGCTTTTTACTTCGTTGTTTTTGCATGCCAGTTTGATCCACCTGGGCAGCAATATGCTGTATTTGTTGATCTTTGGTGATAATGTTGAAAGCTTTTTTGGGCATTTCAAGTTTCTTGTGTTCTACCTGGTCAGCGGACTGGCTGGCAACCTTGCCCAGGGCTTATTCAGCGCCAATTCCACGGTCCCGATGCTGGGGGCGTCAGGGGCGATTGCGGGGGTGCTGGGCGCTTATATCCTCCTTTTTCCCACCCGCAAGGTCAGGGTTCTGCTGGGGTTTTTTGTCCTGCGAGTGTCCGCCCTGGTGGCGATTGGGGCGTGGTTTATCCTCCAGCTGTTGAACGGCTATGGATCAGTGGCTGTGACTGCGGAATCGGGCGGTGTTGCCTACCTGGCACACGTTGGCGGTTTTGTAATGGGCTTTTTGTTGACGGCTATTTTCCGTAAAAAGAATTGAGCCATCCTGGCGTTTTCTCAGACTCAGACATGGAGGGGTGAGCGTAAGCGATCTCCCCATTTATGATTCAGTGGGTTATAAAAATATTGCATTTCAGATTTTTAGTGTTATAATCCTTTCGTAGTTAAATAAAATAGCCCTAAGCGGCACTCTTATCCAGAGAGGTGGAGGGACCGGCCCTATGATACCTCGGCAACCAGAAAGTCACACTTTCATGGTGCCAAATCCGGCAGAGCGTTATCTGGAAGATGAGAGGGAAGCCATTGCTCTACTACGCCCCTCTCGAATGAACCCGAAGGGGCGCTAACCTTTAATGAGACATGGAGGTTCTCAATAATGACACTTTCGTTTATGAATTTACCGAAATACCTGTTCACCTCAGAATCGGTCACTGAGGGGCATCCTGACAAACTCTGTGACCAGATCAGCGATGCTGTATTGGATTCGCTGTTCAGAGATGATCCCTATTCCCGGGTTGCTTGCGAATGCGCCACGAAGACCGGCTTTGTGATGGCGCTGGGTGAGATCACCACCACAAGCTTTGTCAATTTTGATGACCTGGTGCGGGATGTGGTTAAGGGTATCGGTTATGACAGCAGTGAGAAGGGTTTTGATTACAAAACCTGTGGCGTGATGATTGCGCTCGCCAACCAGTCCGCGGATATTGCCCTGGGTGTGGATAAGGCGCAAGAAGCCAAAGACGGCAAAATGAGTGATGATGATATTGAATCTATTGGCGCTGGCGACCAGGGCATGATGTTTGGCTACGCCTGCAATGAAACCGATGTGCTGATGCCGATGCCGATCTATTATGCCCACAAGCTCACCCGCCGCCTGGCAGAAGCCCGCAAAGCCAATGAGCTGGATTTCATCTGGCCGGACGGCAAGAGCCAGGTGACGGTGGAATATGAGCATGGGGTGCCAAAGCGCATCCATACCGTCCTGATCAGCACCCAGCACACCCCGGATGTGAGTCATGATGAGATTGAAGAGGGTGTACGAGAGCTGATCATCAAGCCGACCCTGCCAGCTGAATTGTTGGATGATGATTTGATTGTGTGGGTGAATCCCACCGGGCGCTTTGTGACCGGGGGACCCATGGGCGATGCCGGTCTGACCGGACGCAAGATCATCGTCGACACCTACGGTGGGATGGGACGCCACGGCGGGGGCGCCTTCAGCGGTAAAGACCCAACAAAGGTGGATCGCTCTGGTGCCTATGCAGCCCGTTGGGTGGCGAAGAACGTGGTGGCTGCCGGGTTAGCGGACCGCTGCGAGGTGCAGGTGGCTTATGCGATCGGTGTGGCAAAGCCCCTCTCGATCAACGTGGAAACCTTCGGCACCGGTAAGATTGATGATGGTCGCATTGCCGACTTAATTAATGCGCATTTTGACCTGCGTCCCGGCGCGATCATTCGTGACCTGGATCTACGCCGACCGATCTACCAACCCCTGGCAGCCTACGGGCATTTCGGCCGGGATGACCTGAACCTGACCTGGGAACAGACCAATAAGGCTGAATTGCTGCGCGACGCGGCAGGTTTGTAATTGAACTGTTCCAAAAAATAACAAAAAACGCCCTGCTGAAACTTTCGGCAGGGCGATTTCAATTTCTCTTTGTTCTTGCTGGTGTTCTCACCAGCGTTGTTCTATCGGCGAACGGTCAGGAGACCGACGCGAACCTGTGTTCTTGCTGGTGTCCTCACCAGCGTTGTCTTATCGGCGCACGGTCAGGAGACCGGCTCGAACCTGTGTTCTTGCTGGTGTCCTCACCAGCAAGTATTGTCACTTATCACTCGTCCTCAATGTCAAGTGTGATTGGAAATTCCCCTTCCTCGCCACTTGTCCAATACCCGGCTGAAGAATGCGCCCAATCTTCTGGCAATCGAACAAACCCCTTCCTGACCGGGTTCTCATGAATATAATTCACTTTCTGATTGAAAAATTTTTCGCTTACCAGTCCTTCAGCGTGCCAACCGGATTGCCATACCTGTCTGTTGCGATCATTCAAAGGTTTATTATGTATTACTCTCGATAGTGATTCTGGAAGATAATTGTCAATATAATTGGCCAAATTGTGGCCTGTATATTTACGAAAAGCTGTCAGGGTTTCTTGTAGTCGAGAATTATTGAAATTTGCATCAGAGATAACCAGATGAATATGATTGGGCATGATTACATAAGCATAAACCTTTAGATTCTTGTTCATGATACAAAATCGCAAACTATCGGTGATGATTCTAATGGGCTCAGGATTGATAAAAACAGGAAGCCAATCTACCGTTGTGAAGGTAACAAAATAAAGATAGACACCATCCATAAGCTTGTAGCTGTCCATGAAATAATTATATATTGAAATGCATGCGAGATTTCGCTCTTGTCCTTATTCCACTGTTCTCGCTGGTGTTCTCATCAGAGATGTTTTTCAGCGCACGGTCAGGAGACCGGCGCGAACAAAAGGTACGGTTCTCGCTGGTGTTCTCATCAGAGATGTTTTTCAGCGCACGGTCAGGAGACCGGCGCGAACAAAAGGTACGGTTCTCGCTGGTGTCCTCACCAGCGTTGTTCTGTCGGCGAACGGTCAGGAGACCGACGCGAACGGCAATATTGACCGGCGCGAACAAGAGGTGTGGTTCTTGCTGGTGTCCTCACCAGCGTTGTCTTATCGGTGCACGGTCAGGAGACCGGCGCGAACAGAAGTTAGGAGATTTCAGGAAAAGTTTTCCAATCCCTCTAATAAGCGCGATTGATAGCGGCTGGCAAACAGTGCAGGTCCGCCGCCGGTGTGCCAGAAGAGCAGCGTTTCTGATGGGTCAAAGAACCCCTGGCGGATCAGGTCGATCATCCCAGCACCGCAGCGACCGGTATAAACAGGATCCAGCAACAGCGCCTCACGCCTGGCAAACAACTGGATCGCTTCAATCTCAGGCTGCCCCATCACGGCATAACCGCCGCCGGTGTAGGCGTCATTCACCAGGACTTCATCTGGGGAGAAGGTCCAATCTTTGCCCATGGCAGTCGTGGTTTGTGTTGCCAGGCGGGCTACATTGGCTCGCAGCACATCGGCAGGTTCGTCCACGCTGATACCCAGAATTTTTCCTCGATACCCGCTCAGCCGCGCACCCACCAGCATGCCGGCCTGCGTGCCCCCCGAGGAACTGGGGAAGATGATCCAGTCCGGGCGCACATCCTGTAAGGCTAATTCCAGCATGGCATTCACATAACCCATTGCCCCGACGGGGTTGGAGCCGCCATAAGGAATCAGGTAAGGTTTTTTGCCCTCAGCAGAAGCTTTTTGGAATACTTCTTCCAGTTTTTCATTGATAAGCTCTCTTTGGGTGTAGACCACCTGTGCACCCAAAAGGAAATGCAGCAGATGGTTGGCGTCCGGCGTGGGCGGTGGGTCACCGAACAGGACCAGGGTGCAATCCATGCCAAAACGGGTTGCTGCGGCCACCGTTTGGCGGCAGTGGTTGGATTGAATGGCACCTGCGCTGATTAATGTGTCAGCACCCTGTTCGCGGGCATCCGCCAGCAGATATTCCAGCTTACGGGTTTTATTGCCGCCAAAAGCCAGCCCGGTCTGGTCGTCGCGCTTGACGAACAGGCGAGGCCCCTGCAGTGCGGCAGAAAGCCGTGGCATGGGTTCCACGGGTGTGGGCAGGTGGGCAAAATGCAAACGGGATTTCATAGACTCAACCTCCTTTTGGTTTCGGCTTTACCGCGCTGGCGCATCCATCCCAGGATTTTGGGCAGGATCTGACTGTAAAGATGATAGAGCACTGGGCGGACAGGAAAATCAAAGGCGCCCAGGGTACGGACCACCTGCCCGCCAAAACCATCTTTGAAGCGGTAGACGCCCCACAGGGGATCCTCTTCGTTAAATTCATCCGGTGCGCCCCACAGATCATAACTTTGACAGTCCGCGGCTTTCGCCGTGCGCATGGCTTCCCACTGCAGGGCATAGTTGAACATCTTTTCGCGGTGTTCATCCAGGGACATGCCGTAGAAATACCAGGCGCGGCCGCCAAAGCGGAAGATGATCACACCGCCCACAGGCTGCCCCTCCACCTCAGCGATCAGGGGTTGTGCCAAGCCGGCATCAAAGAAGGTCTGCCACACAGTCTGGTAGTAGGTTTTGTTGCGGATCAGGAAGTCGTCCCGCACGGCTGTGTGGGCATAGAGCCCATAGAGCAGGTCAACATCGGCTGTGCTGCCGGGGCGCACGCTCACACCCCTTTTCTCAGCCAGGCGGATGTTGTAACGGGTTTTGGATTTCATCCGCATCAGAAGGTCTTCTTCATCTGGCAGCAGGTCCACTTCAACCGTGTTGCGGAACTGGATTTGTTCATCGGAAAAGACCCAACCTGATGATTCAAGCATTTCTTTTACGCCCAGACCTACAGGATGCGATTCTGCCGATTCTACACCAGGCACGCCCCAACCCAACGGCAGGTCAGGATCGATCTTGATGAAAATAGCACCCTGTTTTTTGGCAAAGGTTTGCAGATCTTTCAGAACTTGCTCAGCCAGTCCCGTATCCGACCAGTCCAAAAGGGGGCCGCGCGGTGCATACATCACGCCCAGGCGCATGGCAAACACATCAGGGGAAATCCTGCGTCGCAGCACAAGGCAGGCGGCAGTTACTGTGTCGTTTTGATCCCGCCACACAAGGGGGAAGGGTTCCCAACCAAATTTTGACTTCACTTCCGCCCACTGCCAGGTTTGGAGGGCATGCGCGCCGGGTAAAGTTTCAATCATCCGATTCCATTGAGCGGCATCTTTGATGTCAAGACGTTCCAGGGTCATGTTCTTCATGTGATCGCATCAGTCTTTCGGCGGTTTGCCCACCACCGGTAGAGTTGATAGGGGAGGGCGTGGTATACACGGTCATAGGCACCAATGGTGCGGTGGATCTCTCCGCCAAAGCCGCGTTTAAAGCGGTAGACGCCCCACAGACCGTCTGAGCGATCCATGAACTCAGCTTCCAGCACGGATTCGTCGTCATCCGGGATACCCCACAGGTCATAGGTCTTGCACCCCTTGCGCTTTGCCCACTGGATCGCCTCCCATTGGAGCAGGTAGGTGGGCATGCGGTTGCGTTCCTGGTTATTGGAGGCGCCATAGAAATACCAGGCGGTATCGCCCTGTGCAAAAGCCATCAACCCTGCCAGGGGCTGACCCTCGAACTCAGCTATCAACAAGATGCAGGCATCCCGCGCGCTGAAGAGATCATAGGCGCGCTGGTAATATGCCAGGCTGTGAATGCCAAAGGCATCCCGTTCGCCTGTTGTCAGACTCATGCGGTGAAAGGCTGCCACATCCTGGCTGGGGCGGACGATCACGTCCTTGCGTTCCGCCAGGCGGATGTTATAGCGCGTCTTGGATTTCATCTGCATCAGCAAATCATCGTCTGGGCGCTGCAAATCGATCATGATCGTGCGCGGCGGCTGGATGGTGTGAGCGGATGGGGAAAAACCGGGCAGCTGTCTTTCGATAAGGTCTGGTTCAACAGGCTGCCAAATATCAGGCTCGACGCGCAGAAAGAGGGCGCGCTCCTGTCGGCACAGCACATCCACGGCTGGCCAGAAGTCTGCCCAATCCCCATCGCCAATCGGGCCGCGCGGGATATAGGCGATGCTCAGCCCTAATGGCAGCCGGCGGAAAAGTACCATGGCGCCAAGCGACTCCTGGCGGATAAAGCGCGGTGTCCAACCAAAATCCGCCTTCAAAGCACCCCAGGTGGGCGTCTGCAGGATGTGTGCGTTGGAATGGTCGTCAATAAATTGCTGCCAGCTTTGTGCGTTCAGTAAATCCATCGTTTCCATTAACCATTGATCATTGGCTATCGGTGAAATCATCGCCAAGCCATGCTGTTGAATTTTTTACCCCAAACGGAGGGTCATTCTACCATATTGAGGTCTGTATCCTGAAACCTGATCGAGGCGCCCGGAATGGTGTCGCTCAGCAAGGTTTGGATCGCTTCCTGGTCGCCTTGCCTGGCAAGCTGTAATAACTGATCAACAACAGCCGCTAATTCCTCTGATGAAAGGATATCTTCGCTGTCCACCTGGTGAATATCCGGGTGAGAGGTGGGCGAATAGGCAAAACCTTGATCCCACAAGTCTTCGCTCAGCTTTTCACCAGGGCGAATGCCTGAGAATACGATCTCGATGTCCTTCCCGGGTTCGAGCCCGGAAAGGCGGATCAGGTCTTCTGCAAGGTCGAGAATCTTGACCGGCTGGCCCATCTCGAGGATATAGTTTTCACCGCCCTTGCTCATGGTGGAGGCTTGCAAAACCAGGTGCACTGCCTCGGGTATGGTCATGAAATAGCGTTTCATCTCGGGGTGGGTCACGGTGACCGGCCCGCCTTCCGCAATCTGGCGTTTGAAACGCGGCACCACACTGCCGCGGCTGCCCAGTACGTTGCCAAAGCGCACGACTGTGAAGGCGCACTGGTGTTGATGGGCGGCATCCAGCACCAGCATCTCAGCAATTCGCTTGGTGGCGCCCATCACACTCACCGGGCGGATGGCTTTATCCGTGGAGATCATCACCAGGCGCTGGACATTGTGTTTCAAGGCAGCTTCAACAATATTTTTGGTCCCCATGATGTTATTGGTGATTGCTTCTTCGATATTGCTCTCCATCAGCGGCACGTGTTTGTGAGCCGCAGCGTGAAAGACGATTTCTGGCTGCCAGCGATCAAAAATCACCGATATACGGCGTTCATCCCGGATGTCGGCAATCAGCGGGATAATTTCTAAATAAGGAAAGCTCTCTTTGAGAGAGGTAATGGCGCTGAAGATGCTGTTTTCGCCGTGCCCAAGCATCAATAATTTTGCCGGGTTTTGACGCGCAATCTGGCGGCACAATTCGCTCCCGATGGAACCGCCTGCACCGGTGACCATCACCACCCGGTCTGTCAGTGTCTGCCCCAGCGCTTCGGGATCCATGCGTACAGGCTCACGGCGGAGCAGGTCGGCAATATCAACATCGCGCAGACGGCTGACGCTGACATCTCCTCCCAGCAGTTCGTAGATCCCAGGCATCGTCCGGAATGCCACACCGCTCTGGCGGCAGACTTCGGTGACGTTGCGGAGCACATCGCCGCCTGCGCTGGGGATGGCAATGATCACCTCATCCACATGGCGGGTTTGCAGGATGTGTTCGATGTGGTTGAGGGGAGCCAGCACGGGCACGCCGTGGATCTGGCTGTTTTGTTTGATTGGGTCATCGTCGAGGAACCCGATCGGTTTCATGTTGAGCTGCGGGTTTTTTTGCAGTTCACGCACCACCATTGCTCCGGCGTCGCCTGCGCCGATCACCAGGATCCATTTTTTACGGCGTCGCTGCAGTGCTGAGTCGATGGCTGCAGTGGATGAGGTTTCGGCTGAGATTCTGAAGATAAAGCGCAGTCCCCCAACAAAAACCAGGGAGAGCAGCCAGTCGATCACCAGAACCGAGCGGGGAAAACCGTAATACAAACCCGCGGCAAAAAGACCTATCATGATTCCCGATACGATCATCGAAGCCGTGGTCACCGCCGATAGAATCAGGATCAGTTCACGCACGCTGGCGTAGCGCCACAGGCGGCGATAGATGCCAAAGAGGTAATACACCAGCGGCTTGATGATGGCGACGACAAGCAGCATCCAGAACAGGGATTGTTGATAGGTGGGGAAGATGGCGATCAGCTCCAGCCGGATGAGGAAACTGGCCAGAACAGACACCAGGCTGAGGAAGATATCGCCTAATAATAGATAACGATTGCGGACTTTTTTTCCAAAGATGAACATGATGGAATAGCCTTGCGCTTATTGACCCTTGAAACCCAGAACGGTACCTGCGGTTCTGAGGATGATGGCAATATCCATGAACAGGTTGCGGTGTTCGATATAGAAAAGGTCATACTCTAATTTGACAGCGGTTTCTTCAACGGTTCCGGCATAGCCGTAATTAATCTGTGCCCAGCCGGTGATCCCGGGTTTGACCAGCAGCCTTGCACGGTAAAAGGGGAGCTCTTTTTGGAAATATTCAACCATCTGCGGCCGTTCAGCCCGAGGGCCTACCAGGCTCATCTCGCCGCGCAGCACATTGATAAACTGGGGCAGTTCATCGAGGTGCGTTTTACGCAGGAATTTTCCGAATTTGGTCACACGCTCATCATTTTCTTCCGTCATGCGGGCGATGCCGTCCTTCTCGGCATCCCGATCCATGGTGCGGAATTTGATGATTTTATAAGGCTGACCACCTCTACCCAGACGTTCCTGCAGGAAGAAGATAGGCAAACCGGTTTCAATCAGGATCCCAAGGCTGATGAAGGGGAAAAACGCCAGCATGATCAGTGTGCCGATCAAGCCTCCGGCAAAATCAAGCAGGCTCTTGGAAAGCTGGTAGAGCATGCTGGTACGCGTTTTCTCAACAAATGAGCGTACGATCCATTCTGCTTCCAGCAAGAAGATGGGCACGCGTGTAAGGATTTCTTCATAGACCTGCGGCATGAGTGAGAGGTTGAGACCCATTTCCTGTGCAGTCAGAATTGCCCGGAACATGTTGCCGTGAATTTCGTGGCTGATGGCCAGAACCAGATCGGAGATTTCCTGTTCTTGGATGATTTGAATGAGCGTCGTGCTGTTGCCGATGACAGGAAAGCGACCAACGACCTTATCGAGTTTGTCCGGGTCATCATCAATTAAGCCGATTAAGTTGAACGGCGGCTGTTCCTGTTTTTCAATCACCTTTGCCAGGGTCTCGCCGGCGTTTCCCGCACCGATGATCAGCGCGCGCCGTAAAAGATAGGGCGAAGTGAACAGGCGAATGTAGAGCAGGCGCCACAACAGGGTTAGCAATGCTGCAATGATGATGAAGAAGGAGACGCCGCGCCTTGGCAGCGAATTGGGCTCGGAAGTGAAATAGATCAGCAGGTAGATCAGGGCGCACAGCAGTGACGCCAGTCC
Organism: Anaerolineaceae bacterium UBA6086; assembly: GCA_002436005.1. GTDB lineage: Bacteria > Chloroflexota > Anaerolineae > Anaerolineales > Anaerolineaceae > Brevifilum. The sequence goes on from DIXG01000002.1 coordinate 20,170, forward strand.
GACGCCCTTCAGGGTTTCTTTGGTGCTGCCAGCGCGCTGCACATCATACAGCTCTACCATGAAGATCACCCAGAAGAACGGCAGCAGATAATACCAGAAGGGCGGGCGATCGGTGATAAATTCGATCGAAAACTGCATCCAGGCATCCCCGGCAGCCCAGAAATACAGAGAAAGGAACAACGCTGCAGCCCCCATCAACAGATCCCCGATCAGCAGGATCACAATCCTTTCAGGCGCGCGCAAATGCCATCTTTGTGGACGATTTTTCATTTCCATAGTTTACATTTTAACCGGTATTTTGTTTTTGCGGGTGAAAGATGCCCCACAAAAAACCGCTGCCCCACGCAAAATGCATGGTGGCAATCGCCAGGGGAACACCCAGCACAAAAGCAAAACTTTGATGCCTGATCGCAAGATGCAGTCCAGCCAGTAAGAGGATTAGGGCATAGATTCCTACTGCAGCTGTTAGGATCCAAAAAATCCAGCTGGCAAAGGGTGACAGCAAGAGCAGGAGCAGCAATCCAGCCACAAAAAGGGGCGGGAGTGCCTGGCGCCAGCGGAGGGTTTCAGGGTAGCGGCGCAGCATCTGCCATTTCCAAAATCCATAGCGCCAGTATTGCCGCGCCAGGGCATTCAAGTTTTCACGGGCATAGTAGACCGTGCGGATGCGGGGGTCAAGCCAGATCTTACCGCCGCTCTGGCGAATGCGGGTGTTGAATTCATAATCCTCATTGGTCAACAGGGTTTCATCGAACATGCCCACCCGGTCCACCAGGTGGCGATAAAAGGCGCCAAAGGGCACGGTATCCACCAGGGCAGGCTGGTCGGTATAACGATAGCGTGCATCACCCACCCCGATGGGATGCCCGGCTGCGGCGGCAATGCTGCGGGCGATCCAGCGGTTGCTGCTGGGCTGGATTTCCCACACGCCGCCGACATTGTCCCCTTTTCCTTCTTCCAAAGCATTTACTGCAAGTTCAACATAATCGGGATAGGGCTTGGAATGGGCATCCAGCCGGAGGATGATTTCGCCGCTGGCGGCGGTGATGGCTTTATTCAGCGCGGCTGGAATGGTCCGGTCGGGGTTTTGGATCAGGTGGATAGTTAAGTCAGGGTGCTGCACCTGCCATTCATGAATGGCTTGCGGCGTGCCGTCGTTGGAACCGCCGTCAGCGATCACCACTTGCATCGCCTGGAGGGGATAAGTCTGGGCGCGCAGGGCATCCAGCAGCAGGGGGATCGTCGCCCGTTCGTTATAGCACGGGATGATGATGGAAACAAGTTGGATCATGAGCTTTCCAGCAACCTATTGTTCGACAGGAAGAGTTTGAGAAGGGGAAATGTGATCTCCTGTCAAATGAGGGTGGGCAACCTTATGAATTGATTGGATTCAACCGAGGGTCATAGACCGGGTTGATCGAAAGCGATCAGTCGTCTTCGCAGGGTAAGAGTGCGACGGTTTCAATCTCGACAGCGCCGCCGAGCGGAAGGGCTGCCACCTGGACTGCTGACCGGGCAGGAAAGTTTTCGGTGAAGAAGGTGCCGTAGACTTCGTTCATCAGCGCAAATTCGCCCATATCCTGTAAGAAGACGGTGGTTTTGACGACCTTGTCCAAACTGGTGCCAGCCGCTTCGAGGACCGCTTTGATATTGGTCAGCGCCTGGCGGGTTTGCGCCTGGATGCCGCCTTCCACCAGTTTATTGGTGGCAGGGTCCAGTCCCAGCTGACCGGCGGTGAACACGAGGTGCCCGGTGCTCACGGCGACGGAATAGGGGCCGAGGGCTTTGGGGGCTTTATCAGTGGCGATAGTCTTCTTTTCATGAGAACAGCAATCCATAATGTTCCTTTCAGTGTGAGTCAGGTTTAGTTTTGTTCCATTATATCATTGGCTGCGGTAATACTGCACCTTTCCGTCACTGAGGGTGATAGGGGAAGGCTGATGAGATCCGGATTCTGTCATTGCGACGAAGCAATCTTGCTTTCAACACACAAAGGCTGTCCTGTTGTCGTGCGGACTGACACCAGCCCTATCGGGCAAGGTGCAGGGTCCGCAGTCCGGGTTCTGTTATTGCGAGAAAGCACTCGCAGAGCGCGACGAAGCAATCTCGTTGTCAATGTTCATAAGCAGCCCTTATATTATGCGGACTAAAGTCCGCACTCCCAAAAAACGGCATTGGTTTTTTATGGGGGGGAGGCTATGGTGGGCAATTTAGGCAGCATCCTACTTTCTTATACCTACTCCCTACTCCCTATTCCCCATTCACCACTCTCTGCTCCTAAACCACAATATTGACCAGCCTGCCCGGCACGTAGATCACCTTTTTGGGTTCCCCACCTTCCAGGAAGGGTTGCACGTTTTCGCTGGCGAGCGCGGCTACTTTGGCTTCGTCTGCGCTGATGTTGACCGGGACGGTCAGCCGGTCGCGCAGCTTGCCATTCACCTGGATGATCAGGGTGATCTCATCTTCTTTCGCAGCTTCCTCATCGACCTCAGGCCACGCTTGATCATGGATGGAATAGGCGTGACCGGTGCGTTCCCACAGTTCCTCAGCGATGTGCGGACAGATGGGCGCCAGCATACGCAGATAGAGGCTTTCAGCTTCTGCCCAGGCTTCTGTGCCGAATGCACCGGCGCTCTTGGCTGTGTTCAATTCATTGAGCAGTTCCATCAAACCGGAGACAACGGTGTTGAATCCGAGGGTCTCAAAATCACGCGTGACGGATTCCAGGGTTTGGTGCACCTTTCGACGCACAGTTCTCAGGATTTCAGGATTAGCGCTCTGGCTGTTGCGTGCAGGCTCCAGGAAGGTATACCAAACTTTACGGAGCCAGCGCACGCTGCCTTCAATCCCGCTGCTGTTCCAGGGCGCGCCCAGCTCCCAGCGGGCGAAGAACATCAGGTAAGCTCGCACAGTATCCGCACCATATGCCTGGACCAGATCGTCCGGCGAGACAACGTTGCCGCGGCTCTTAGACATTTTCTCGTTGTCTTCACCCAGAACCATCCCCTGGTTGCGCAGCTGGCGCATCGGTTCTTTCCCTTTGGTGATGCCCAGGTCCCGGCAGGCTTTGTGGAAGAAACGGGTATAGATCAGGTGCATGGTGGCATGTTCGATGCCGCCCGTGTAGGTGTCGACCGGCATCCAGTAGTCATACTCTGCCGGGTCAAAGGGGTACTGGTCGTAATCGGGGCTTAGATAACGCAGGTGATACCAGCTGGAGCACATGAAAGTATCCATGGTGTCGGTCTCCCGTTCTGCCGGACCGCCGCACTGGGGGCAGGTTGTGTTGCGCCAGGTGGGGTGCAGTTTTAGCGGACTTTCACCGGTGGGCAGCCATTCCACGTCCTCGGGCAGTTCGACTGGCAATTCGTCATCTGGAACCGCCACTGGGCCGCAGTGTGGGCAGTGTACAATCGGGATTGGGGCACCCCAATAGCGCTGCCGTGAGATCAGCCAATCGCGCAGCCGGTAATTGACTGCCCGCTCGCCAACGCCTTTTTGCTGGATGTATGCCACAGCCTGGTCAAAAGCCTGTTCGCCGGGGGTGCCGGTGAGCGGTCCAGAATTGACCATTTCACCGCTGGCAGGAACAGCAGCATCCATCTCATCTAAATGGATGGGCGCAACATCTGAAGGCTGGATGACCACAACGATTGGTAAAGCATATTTTTGGGCAAATTCAAAGTCGCGCTGGTCGTGGGCGGGAACAGCCATGATGGCGCCTGTGCCGTAGCCCATCAGGACGTAATCCGCGATCCAGATTGGGATGCGTTCATTATTGACGGGATTGATGGCATAGCCGCCGGTGAATACGCCGGTCTTTTCACGGTCGGTGGATTCGCGCTGAATATCGCCCATGTGTTCCGCCTGTTCCCGGTAGGCTGCCACTTCGGTTTGCTGCTCTGGTGTGGTGATTTTGCTTACCAGCGGGTGTTCGGGTGCCAGTACCATGAAGGTGGCTCCCCACAGCGTGTCAGGTCGGGTGGTGAAAACCTCAATTTGATCGCCCTGCTCCGTTTTGAAGATCACCGAAGCCCCTTCCGAGCGGTTGATCCAGTTGGTCTGCAGGGTTTGCACCTGTTCCGGCCAGTCCATGTCAGAGAAATCCAGCAGCTCTTCAGCGTAATTGGTGGTACGGAAGAACCACTGGGTCAGGTTTTTCTTGATCACAGGTGTACCGCAGCGCTCACAGTGACGGTCTTCGCCCTGCACCTGCTCGCGCGCCAGGGTGGTGTTGCAATTTGGGCAAAAATCCACAGCGGCTTCTTTGCGGTAAGCCAGGTTGTTCTTGAAGAACTGGATGAAGAACCACTGGGTCCAGCGGTAATAGCTGGGGTCTGCTGAGATGGCTTCACGGCGCCAGTCGAACATAGCGCCCATTGACTTGAGCTGGCGGCGCATGTTCTCGATGTTGCTGTAAGTCCAGGATTTGGGGTGAATACCGCGCTGAATAGCAGCGTTTTCGGCGGGCAAACCAAAGGCATCGAATCCGATGGGGAACAACACATTATAGCCCTGCATACGCTTGAACCGGGCGCGCGCGTCGGAGGGTGTCATGGCATACCAGTGGCCAATGTGCAGGTCCCCAGAGGGATAGGGCAGCATGGTCAGGGCATAAAACTTGGGTTTTTCAGGGTCGATATCGGCATGATAGAGTCCGTCATCTGCCCATTTCTTCTGCCATTTAGGCTCGATCTGGTCAGGGTGGTACATAGGGATACTGGTTGGGTCCATCATCATTAATTCCTCCAAAATCTTCTTCTCTTTGGTTAATTATTTGCTTAATCAATTCCTTGTTTAATTATTTCCTTGTTATTTTGACTCACCATTTACCAATCATCATTTAAATAAAAAAACGCCGTCCAGGCAGGGACGACGTTGCAAACGCCGCGGTACCACCCTGCTTCCCGGTGCTCTGACAAGACCGGACAGCTTGGGCCGCGCTAACGGGCGGTGGGCGTCACCGGTTACTGGCATTCACCGGTGCCATCTGCCCCAAAGTGGGGCTGGCAAGGCGAGTTCGATCTTCTCTGATGGCGCTCCGCAACACCTGTCGGGCTCTCACCTGTGCCCTCCCGACTCGCTGGCGGATGATCTACTACTCCTGCCGTGATGTTTTTGATATTGAGTAGATTGTAGCACATTTCAGGTGCTTGTTTCAATACCTGTTTGGAAGAGGGATGCTAATTGCCTCCCGATGAATTTATTTGTCGACTGTAAAAGTGTCTCCCAGGCAGATGCTCCCGGGAATCTCCACCCAGGCATACCGCACCCCTTCGATGAGCGGGCAGGGGAGATCTTTTTCCAGCAGGATGCACTCCGGCCAGCAGCGTTTCCGTTCTGGCAGGATGCCAAGCTGGAGTTTGCCAGCGGTCAGGATGGCGTTTGTCTCTGGCATTTGCTCACTGTCCAGGGTGATGTCAGCGGTGAATTTTCGATAGCACAGCCCGCGCAGCACAGCCTGGTCCACTTCCTGTCTTGCCTTCAGGCTGATCAGGCTGACAGGACGATCGGGGCTCTTTCGTACCACGCCTTCCATGCCCACTTTGCTGAAATTGGCACACTCTCGTCCTTCATGGAGTTTGGCCACTATGACCGATGTTTTCATTAGATCCTCTTCTGACCACTTTCACTTTTGTGATTAGCGTAAATTGTAATTATGTACGCTGGTCCCTCATCCGACACGCCTGTTGGAGTAGCATCTTCCCGAAGGAGAGGCTTATTCGATGGAGTAATTATAACAATACAGCAGGAATTGTTATATCTTCAAAGTTCAACGGTTGCAAGATATTGGTTGTGTAGCGTTGTTGTGATATCCTGGATGGCAAAAAGTTAATCAAAAAACAACGAAATTTTCTTTGTGCAATACTTAATTGATCTCATCCGATACACTTGCGGCGAGCGACATTTCTTGCAGGGGCAGGCTTTTATGTTGAAGAACAATGAGGTTATGCAAAGGAAGGTCTTTTTCCGTCAGCGTGTGCTTTATTGAATAATCTGTTTTGATTGGTTACAGACTTTGGAATGTCCTCCTTGGGTTTGGCTTGCACAGTCCATCCTGTTAATTGGCTTCCCTTGGGGGAAGCTGTCAGCCGTTGGCTGACTGATGAGGGAGAGAATTTTCTTTTACGATCGTGTCAATTTCTTCGCAGACACCTAAGAAGTTGTCCCAGATTTCATTATTCGGAATTCGCAGCACAACCAGCCTAAGACTTTTCAAATAATCCGTTCTTTGTGCGTCATGAGTGAGTCCATTATTATCATAATGCTGTGAGCCATCCAGCTCAATGACCAAATTCGCTTTGTGGCAGTAAAAATCAACGATGAAATTTCCGATAATGACCTGCCGTTTAAACTGAAGGGGATAGGTTCTGAGAAAGTCGTACCAAAGATGACGTTCCTCTTTTGTCATGTCGCGACGCAGGTTTTGGGCTGTTTTTTTGAGTGAATTATTTTTTGGCAGGCTCATGGTCCCTCATCCGACACGCCTGCGGCGTGCCACCTTTCCCTGGGGGAAGGCTTAATGTGCAGGAGAATATGTGGTTTTACAAAGGAAGGTCTCAAGTCCTATAGTCAGTGTTTGATTGGATAGCCTGTTTTGATTGGCTACTGACTTTGGTATGTCTTCATCGGACTTACCTTACGAAGTCAACTCTGTTGAAAGGCTTATCCAAAAGATTGTGGGGTGAAAGGCGTATTGCACCCTACTTGTGATGAGATTTTCGTGTAGGGTGCGGTCAGCCTCCAGACCGCACCAAAAACGCTGATGAGGGAAAGAAATTGCAGACTAAAGTCTGCACTCCGAAAGATGGTGGGATGAGATGCGTTCCTCACCAAAACACTCCCTTTGGGAGCGAACCCCCGTTCAGGGGGCTGCTGCGCTATGGAATTAAAGAAAAAGCACTCAAAACGAGTGCTTTGTTTTGGTGGACCCAGAGGGATTCGAACCCTCGACCTTCTCAATGCCATTGAGACGCGCTCCCAACTGCGCTATGGGCCCAGATTATTTGTTTCAGACCCGTTGGCGCTCCCAACCCCCCGGAAGGGGACGATGTGCGCTATGGGCCCAGATTATTTGTTTCAGACCCGTTGGCGCTCCCAACCCCCCGGAAGGGGACGATGTGCGCTATGGGCCCCTATTAAGTTTTTGAGCCTTTTTGTACTTCCAAACTCCCTGCGGGAGCTTCGTGCGCTATGGGCCCAGTTCTTATTGTTTCAGTACCCCGTGCCCTGCGTGCGACAGCGGGGCACAAGGTGGACCTGGAGGGATTCGAACCCTCGACCTCCTCAGTGCGATTGAGGCGCGCTCCCAACTGCGCTACAGGCCCCTTTTTCAGGGTGATTGGGATTTTACCCCTGAGCTGGGGGACTGTCAAGATATCACAGGGGTCAACAGGATAGCCACCCTGGGGTATCTGTGAGTATCTTAAGCTGTGGAAATCTTGAATAAATATTGGAATCTTTGCCAGAATTCATTGATGCGCATAAAGAACAAGCGCGATGTTTTGTAACGAATAGGCGTTTTGGTGTTAAACAGGGTATGAATGAACAATGGATGGTTTTATTGGTTGGTTTTTCTGCATATCTGATCGGATCCATTCCGGTTGGTTTCCTTGTCGCTCGAGCGAAGGGGATTAATATCAAGCTGGTAGGGAGCGGCAATATCGGTGCTACGAATATCACACGCAGTTTGGGCTTATTCTGGGGGGCAACGGTTGGCGTGGTGGATTTTTTGAAAGGTTTTTTGCCGGCATTATTTATTCAGCGTTATTTCACTCAGGATTGGCTGGTTTTTCTGTTGTGTTTATTACCCGTGATCGGTCATATCTTCCCCCTCTGGCTCAATTTCAAGGGGGGAAAAGGGGTGGCAACCATTTTTGGCATTATCGCAGCCTTTTTTGGCTTGCCGTTTTTTTTCGCTTTTCTGGTGATCTGGTTTATTGTTGTCAAACTTGTAAACGTGATGAGCCTGGTTAACCTGGTTATGGCGCTTTTGTTTCCGCTGGCATTCTGGATCAAATTCAAAGATCTGCCGCACGTTCTGTTTGGATTGATCCTGAGCCTGATCATCTGGTGGTCTCACCGCAAGAACCTGCAGCGATTGATTGCTGGGAAAGAAAATCGGATCGCCAAATAGGTGAGAGAGGGCTCATTTTTCAAGTAGATAAAACCTGGGGTTTAGCTGCCTAAACAGATGGAAAGAACCTTAATCACGAACTTTAGTCCAAAGCCTACCGCCACCCCCTGCCAGGTAATTCCGCAGTGCCAGCCTGGCTTCAGCTTCATTGTGCCAGAATCCGCTGAGCTGAGAGGTATAGCAGAGGACCGCATCTTGCCAGTGCGTAAGGGCTTCTTCCCCGAGCGCGTGAGGGATCCTGGCCCATTGGTTCCGATCCGTTTCCTGGGCTGAAAAATCTGTGAGGATATAGGGGTAATCTGCATAGACAAGCTTTGCCATCGCAGAACATTTGCCTGCCTGAACCAGTACACGGTGGTCGATGTGACCGCCAAGCCCCATTGGGAAGACCAACTGGCAAGTGTCCGGAATTTCATTAACCAGGAATTGAGAAATCTCTTCAACAAGGTAAGCCTCGGGTGGTTCTCCGAAGAGCTCCTCGTTATTGTTCACGACAGGATTTCCCGTCTCCTGATCTTGGCGATAGATCACATCTCGCCAACTGCAATGCCTTGCGCTAGCACCCAGAATGGCACAGGCTGCCCGGTCTTCTGCCTGCCGCATGAGGATAGCTGCCTTACCTGACATTCCCCAGGCTTCATGGTTTTGTCGGGCAAACTCGGAGTAAGGTCCTTCAGTCGGCAGACCCGCCATAATCGTCCAAATTTCAACGCGATGTCCCTCGTTGGTTAGCTGCCACACGAGCCCACCGCAGGATAGGGCGACGTCGTCAAAATGGGGGGAGAGAAAGATCCAGTGTTTGGTTTCCATGGTTTGATTTTACCAAAATAACCTTTTGGCGTTTTGGCAAAACCTTGCATGTGGGAAAGTTATAATAACAGCCCCTGATTCAATCGGGGGCTGTTATTGTTGGAAATTTTCTGAAGAACGGGATCAATCTTCCTTTTCTTCGTCCGCCCGTCGTTTGGCTTCGATGATTTCCGCAGCCAGGTGCTGTGGAACCATTTCATAGTGATCAAATTCCATCGTAAAGTAACCGCGGCCGCCACTCATTGAGCGCAAAGTGGTGGTGTAGCGCAGCATTTCTGCCAGCGGGACATTGGCGTTCACGACGGAGCGACCTTTTTGGGTATCCATGCCCTGAACACGGGCTCGGCGGGAGTTCATATCACCCAAAACATCACCCATGTTGCTTTCTGGCACCACAACCGTGACTCGCATGATCGGCTCAAACAGCACCGCACCAGCGCCCTTGAAAGCAAGTTTGAAGGCTTCACGCCCGGCAATTTCAAAGGCGATAGGTTTGGAGTCCACCGGGTGTTCTTTGCCATCAAAGACGGAAACCTTGACGTTATGAATGGGATAGCCAGCGACCACACCCTCTTTCATCAGGCTACGAATACCTTTTTCAATCGAGGGCATGTAGTTGTTAGAAATTGAACCGCCGAAAACATCATTGGAAAACTCGAAATCCTCATTCTCAAGCGGGGATACTTTGAGGTGCACTTCGCCAAATTGACCTGCGCCGCCGGTTTGTTTCTTGTGACGATACATGGCAGAATTTTCACGGCTGATGCGTTCTTCATAGGGAATCTTGGGTTCTTCAGTGTTCAATCCAAGCTGGAACTTGTTCTCCGCGCGGCGAATGGCAACATCGATGTGTTGATCGCCCATGCCCTGCAGAATGGTCTGTCGGGTTGCGGGCTCATTGTGCCAGGAAAGAGTCATGTCCTCTTCACACAGGCGGTTGAGCGTATTGCTCAGCTTTGCCGCATCCGATTGTGTTTTGGGGAAGAGTGCTACCTGGTAGAGCGCATTTGGATAGCTAGCGCCAGGCAGAATTATGGGGTTGTCCTTGGTGCACAGGGTATCTCCAGTGGTGGTTACACTTAGTTTTGCCACCAACCCGATATCGCCGCAGTGTAAGACACTGGTTGGGATGCCATCTTTACCCATGGGAATCTGCATACCCGCCAGGCGTTCTTCCTCTTCTTTGTTGCTGTTCCAAACTCGTTCATCTGCCTTCATTGTGCCGGAATAAACCCGGAAGAAGGTCTGCTTACCCACAAAAGGATCGGCTGTTGTCTTCCATACATAAGCAGCCAACGGTCCGTCATCCTTGGGTTCAAGGGAAATATCCTCACCTTTGGGTGTGGTTGCTGCGGCAGGAGCCGCATCCGCAGGGGAGGGCATGAGATTGACCAAAACGTCGAGCAGAGGAGCCAGCCCAATTTTATGGGCGGCAGCCCCAACAAATACGGGGATGAAGTTTCCGGACTTGATGGTGCTGCGCAGACCGCGCATGATTTCCTGATCGGAAAGATCGCCTTCCTCGAAGTATTTTTCTAACAGGGCATCTTCGCCTTCAGCAGCGGCTTCAACCAGCGCGAGATGGGCTTCTTCTGCCTGGTCTTTGAATTCAGCCGGGATTTCAACACCTTCTTTGCCTTCACCCGCGTAGGCTTTCATGGATAAAAGGTCAATCACACCCTTAAAATCAGCCTTCTCACCCCAGGGGAGCTGCAGGGGCAGCAGCCGGGGTTCGACATGATCCTGTACCGATTGCAGCGCCTTCTGGAAGTTGGCGTTTTCGCGTTCCATCTTGTTGATGAGCATCATCTTTGGCAGGTTGAACTGCTCGCTGTATTGCAGTGCCATTTCGGTGCCCACCTCGAGGCCTGCGACAGAATCCACCAGGATGAGCACACCATCTGCCACACGCATGGCAGAGATCACCTCACCGATGAAGTCGGTATAACCGGGGGTGTCCAGCATGTTCAGTTTGGTATTTTTATATTCGATGGGTACCACAGCAGTGAAAAGTGAAATACCGCGCCGGATTTCCTCGTCGTCATAGTCCGCGATGGTGGTGCCATCTTCGATCTGACCCAGGCGGGTGGTGATGCCGGTGAAGTTTGCCAGGGCTTCCACCAGCATGGTCTTGCCGGCGCTGCTGTGGGACGCCAGCACAATGTTGCGAATTGACTCGGTTTTGTATTCTTTCATGAAAGGGACCTTCCTTGCTCCTTAATAACAAATTTTAATGATTACTACATGCAACCACCAATTTTAAGCCAATAGAGGGTAAAAGTCAAAGCCGCGATGACAAACTGCAGGTTGGCGATTATTAATATATAATATCGTTATACAACATGAATAGGTGCAGCAATCATGCACCTGAAATGCATCATGGGAGTTTGGGTCAACTAACAAAAAAGGAGATTTACATGGCAAAAATTATTGATGTTGAAGGGATTGGACCTGTATATGCTGAAAAACTGATGGCTATCGGCATTAAAACAACCAATAAACTTCTGAAAGCAGGCGCTACACCCAAAGGGCGCGAAGAGCTTGCGGAAAAGACCGGCATCAACAGTAAGTTAATTTTGGAATGGGTCAATCATGCAGACCTGTTCCGCATCAAAGGCGTTGGTGAAGAATATTCCGACCTTCTGGAAGAAGCCGGCGTGGACACCATCCCCGAACTGGCGCAGCGTAATGCTGAAAACCTGTATGCCAAAATGGTGGAAACCAACGACCTGAAAAAACTGGTGCGCCAGCTTCCCTCACAGCGCCAGGTCGTTGATTGGGTTGCCCAGGCAAAGACAATGCCAAGAATGATCCACTACTAAACGACCACGCTTTACCATTCAAAATATTAACAATAACTCCCTTGTTTGCCCAAGTGAACAGGGGAGTTATCTATTTTGATGCGAGTATCCCACAACCACATCACCTGAGCTGTTATAATGTGCCGTAATCGAACGGACAACCTTCACATACTCGGGTTGAGCCCGAGCCTCGAGGAAATATGCTGGAAAAACCTGGACGCCACTACAAACTGACCCTGATCATCCTACTGGGCACCTTATTAACCGGGTGCAGCACGCCAACACCCCAGATAGAACCCGCACCCCACCCAACCGCCACAGCAGTCAGCGAGGTAGAAGAGCCCGCCCCGGACCTCACCCCGGACACCACACCGGACACCGGCCCGACCCTGAACGCGACAGACACCCCCTTCATCCTGTTCCTGGATGAAACCGTACCAGAAGACCTCTTCACACAAGTATTACCAGCCAATATCACGATCGCAGATTCACTGCCGGCATCAGCATGGTTAGGTCCAGCCGAAAATGCCCCTGAGGGTGAAATTACCTTCACAGCCACGCGGGTATATGCATTGGTGGCGCCCTTCCCAACCCTCATGGACGATGTCTCGCTGCGTGCGCTGCGCGTGCTCTGGCGGGGCCACACCATCGAGCCGCTTGCGTCAATCACCAAACTCTACGTGCCGGACCATATCGCACCCATCCTCGATTTGCGCTGGGGCAAGCATTCCCCAAAAACAATTCAAACCTATCAAACACGCCCGGAAGTGGAGACTCTCTGGGAAGAAAACAGCTGGGCACTCCTGCCTTTTGACTCCCTTGATCCGCAGGTAAAGGTGATCAGCGTGGACGGTGTCTCACCCCTCCACAAAGACTTCACACCGGAAGGCAACCCGCTTGTCATCCAATATCACCTTATTTCCACCTCAGCCACATCACAACCTGCAACCGTTGACAATCTGCAATCCATCCGTGCCGCCATCCAACCCACCAACCGCGACCCAAACAAGATGACGACCCTGATCATGACCGGTGTGACAGCCCTCGTGCGAGCAACCGCTGCTAAGATGGAAGAAAAAGGTGTCCTCTATCCTGGCGAAGAAATTGCCGAATGGCTCACGGCAGCTGATCTGACCCACATCAGCAACGAAGTCTCATTCTACGAAGCCTGTCCACCACCCGACCCCCATAACCGCATGCTCTTGTTCTGCAGCGACCCCAAATATATTGAATTGTTTGCATCTGTTGGGGCGGATATCATCGAACTTACCGGCAACCACAACAATGATTCACTCTATGTCTACGGTAAGGATGTGGTGCCCTTCACATTGGACCTGTATGACTTTTATGGCATGCAGTATTTTGGCGGCGGGCGCAACCTGGCTGAAGCACAGTCACCGCTGGTGATTAACCACAACGGCAACCAGATCGCCTTTTTGGGGTGCAATGCCCCCGGGCCTGATTTCGCCTGGGCGACAGAAGGACAGGGCGGCGCCGCACCCTGCGGTGATTATCAATGGATGGTGGACGAGATCGCACAGCTGCGGCAGCAGGACATCTTACCCATCGTAACCTTCCAGTATTACGAGGATTATTATAATTTCGCGGCATCCCACCATAGCACTGATTTCGGGAGAATTGCTGAAGCAGGCGCGGTGATTGTCAATGGCAGCCAGGCACACCGACCCAAGGCAATGGCTTTTGGAGCGGAGACTTATATCGACTACGGATTAGGAAATTTATTCTTCGACCAGATGGGCATCATCGATGATTATGGAAACCAGATCCTGCAAACCCGGTGGGAAAAGATCCAGCGCCACACTTTTTATGATGGTAAACACCTCAGCACCGAGATTTTGACCGCCATCCTTGAAGACTATGCCCAACCCCGCCCCATGACGGAGAATGAAAGGCATATTTTCCTTGAAGAAATTTTCACTGCCAGCGGTTGGGAATCGCGGTAAAATACGTATCAGGATTGTCTAAAGTTTATCAGAAGGGCAAAACCATGGCATCAATTGCTGAATTTTCCGATGAACCCAAATACACCATCAAGGTCGTCAGTGAGCGGACAGGCGTTCGCCCGGTCACTCTGCGCGCCTGGGAACGGCGCTATGACCTGCTGGACCCTAATCGCCTGAACAACAATTACCGGCTTTATTCAGAACGTGACATCCAGATCATACGCTGGATCACCCACCGCCTGGATGATGGGTTTTCGATCAGTAATGCCGTTCGGGAATATCAAGCCCTGCGGGGGGAGAGAATCTGGCCTGAGGCGCTGCCCTCCGTCCTGCCGCCCGAAAGGTCTCAGCTCCCAGGCCATCCACCAGACTATTATGCCAGGAAATTATACGAGGCACTGATCCGCCATGATGAAGCAGAAGCCAGAAGGCTTCTAGAGACCGTCCAGAGCATGTTTGATTTGAAGGTGATCTTCTTTGAGATTTTTTCACCCTGTCTTTATGAAATCGGTGAAGCCTGGTATCGAGGCGAGATCAGGATCGCAACGGAGCATTTCGCTTCCGCACAGATTCGCGGGATCCTGATGCAGTTGCTGCAGGCTTTCCCGGTCTACAGCCAGGCGCCCAAACTCCTGGTGGGGTGCGGACCGGAAGAATTTCATGAGATTGCTTCGCTGATGCTGGCGGTGCTGCTTCGCCGGGAAGGCTACCAGGTGGAATACCTTGGCGCTGACCTCCCGGTAGAAGATCTGATCTTTTATGCAGAAGATGTCCAGCCAGAGATGATCATCCTATCCGTTGGCTCCAAACTCAGTGCCAGGCCGCTGGCAAAGATGCAGTCCAGGCTGGATCGATTGCCATCAAAACCCAGGCTGGGCTTTGGCGGCCGTTACTTCAATCAAAATCCGGCTGCGGTAAAACAAATTGGCGGCATTTTCCTGGGCAAAAGCGTCGACGATGCCATCCAAAACGTGCACGATCTGCTGGATTAATTCATCTCAATTGAAATTACAAATAGGACGGATTGGGGCTACTGCCTTCTGACAATCGCGTCTGTCATCCGGGCTACCCGAACCATTGCGCCCACATCGTGCACACGCAGAATATCCGCACCGCGGTCAATACTCACGGAGACGGCAGCGGCAGTGCCTTCCAGGCGCTCATCTGGCGGCAAATCCAGCGTATAGCCGATAAACGATTTACGTGAAGGCCCGACCAAAAGCGGAAAACCCAGGGCTTTGATCTCATCCAGCCGGTCCACCAATTCGAGGTTTTGAGCAACCGTTTTGCCAAAACCGATGCCAGGGTCCAGGATGATCTGATCATCAGGAATACCCGCGTTGTGCGCCAGCGAGACGCTCTCGAGCAGTTCCCGGCTGATTTCACCGATCAGATCCTCATAATCGGCATCAATATACCTCCCCCCCAATCGCTCCTGCAATTCTTCCGAGCCAGGTTTCAAACGGTTGTGCATCACTATCACAGGTGCCCCAAATTCTGCTGCCACACCTGCCAGCGCCGGGTCGGCGCGCAGCCCCCACACATCATTCACCCAGGCAGCGCCAGCTGCCAGCGCTTCGCGCGCCACCTCAGATTTATAGGTATCCACCGAAAGGCAGGCTTTGGGAAAATTCTCCAGGATCTTCTCAATCACCGGAATCACCCGGTCCATCTCATGCTGCCCGCTTACCGGATCAGACCCCGGGCGGGTGCTTTCTCCCCCAATATCCAGAATATCTGCGCCTTGCTGCAAAAAGCGCTCTGCCTGGGCAATAGCTGCATCAACCACATCCCGTGTTTGGAGCAAACCATCGCCGGAAAAACTATCCGGTGTGACATTGATGATGCCCATGATAAAGGTTCGGGTGCCCCATGAAAATTGATCCAATGAATGTGCGTTCATCCCACTCCTCGATGTGTGATTTTCTGTTCTTTGCGCCAAACTAAGGCACAGGTGTAACAACATCCAGACGGCGGGCTTCAACCAGCACCTCCACCCGGTCGATCTTGCCAGCAAGGCTGTAGACAAAAAACTCAAAGGTCTGTGTTTCACCCGCAGCCAGGCTGCTTGTACTCTCCCAGCGGCGCACGCCCAACACATGGTTCTCCTCATCAAACGCGGTTGCGTTCACCCACACATACTGCGCAGTCCCCTGGTCTGCTGGCAGGGTCACTTCCCCACGCACACGGGCGGCTCGCCCGTTCTCGCTTAAATTAATTTCCTGTGCGTCCAGCGCCACATTCAGATAACGATCATCCCCCGGCATGACCGGCAGCCAAAAATCAACCATTGCGGTCGCGGTGTAAGCTGCTGGTATGGGGGGCGGGAAATAAGCCGCCAAAGCCAGCGACTTCCCGGCAGGCAGCAGGTTCAAAGGGGCAAGAGCAACCTCCTGAAGCGTCTGGTCCTCTCCCACCAGCGTCACCAGTGCTGAAATATTCTCCCGTGCCTGGTCTTCTTCATTCCCCACCAGCACAAAACACCATAACCCGCCCAGCGCGTTCAGGTAGCAATCCGGAATAAGAGCTTCATCTTCCTCTTCCGTTGGCGTGGTTGAAACCGCCAACGATGCCGTCGGGGTGGGTTCAGGTGAAGGCGTGATCGGAATCAGCAAGGTCATCCCCACGGACATCATCCTGGGGTTGACAGTCGGGTTTGCAGTCATCAGCGCTGCGGGTTCAATGCCGTAGCGAAAGGCAATGCTGTACATGTCGTCCTCGCTCTGCACCTCATACAAGACCGGCGTGGGTGTGGAGGTAACCGTTGGTGAAGGCGTGGGGCTCACATAATCCGTTGGAAACGGCGTGGTGGTAGACGTGGGTGAAGGATAAGGACGCAGCGTGCCAACCTCGGTCTGTGTAACCTCAGGCACCATCTGCGTTGCTTCTGCAGAACAGGCAGCCAAAAGTAGGCTCACCAAAATCCCTAAAAATAATAGTAATCCTGGAATCCTGCGCATGTCGGCATTATACCAGTGAAGCAAAAGCCCACCAAGCCCCCGTATAAGGGTCAGAATCCCTGTCTGCCAGTAATTTTTATCAGAAATCTGTATGAACCGGGTGCGGTTACCTTGCTATTGTGCCTTAAGAGGACTATAATCCTTTAGGATTTAAATCAGGAAGTTTGTGTTATGCCTACGTATACATATCAATGTGAAAATTGCGGAATTCGTTTCGATCAATATCAAAAGTTTTCCGATGCACCCTTAGTGGACTGCCCGGAATGCGGTGAGCCTGCCCTGCGCAAGGTCTACCAACCCGTTGGCATCGTGTTCAAAGGGAAAGGATTCTACGCAACCGATAACCGCTCGCCATCTGGCCAATCATATTCCTCAGAGAAGGAAGATGGCGCCCGAAAAGATGACAACGCCAAAAAGGATACAGAATCCAAGGCTGAATCCAAGGCCACAAACAAAAAAGAGGAAAGCAAAAGCAAGAAGGATTAATCCTCCTCAGCAGATGATTTAGCGGGCAAATTGCCCGCTTTTTATTTTAAGCATCCCTCATTGCTGAATGATCCGCCAACCCGGCTTTAAGCGGGAAGTTTTGCGATCCACCCCGCCAAATTAAGGTTTGGGCTATAATTTTAGTAATCAACAATCAATCATAGAGTGGATTGACATGAAACAATTACTGCAGAATATGAAAACAGGCGAAGCCTATGTCGCAGATGTCCCTGTACCGCGCCCCGGTCAGGGTACAGCACTGGTCAAAACGGCGGCATCCCTTGTCTCCGCCGGCACTGAGCGGATGGTGGTGGAATTTGCCAGACAGAGCCTGGTAGGTAAGGCTAAATCTCGGCCAGACCTGGTGCGCCAGGTGCTCAATAAAGCCCGCAATGAGGGCTTGCTCACAACCGTTGATGCCGCTATGAATAAATTGGACCAACCGATGGCGCTGGGCTATTCATCTGCCGGCACAATCCTGCAAACCGGTCCTGGCTTACATGGGTTCCGGATTGGCGATCGGGTGGCTTGCGCTGGCGGCGGGCATGCTGTCCACGCAGAATTTGCTGCCATACCCCAGATCTTGATGGTGCCCATCCCGAACGGTGTGGATTTTGAACAGGCTGCCTTCACCACTGTTGGCGCGGTCGCCATGCAGGGTTTCCGGCTGGCAGATGTGCAGGTTGGTGCCACAGTTGCGGTAATTGGGTTGGGCTTGCTCGGGCTGCTGGCGACCGGAATTGCTGCCGCTGCAGGCTGCCAGGTGCTGGGCATCGACCTGGACCCCGAGCGTGTTGCTCTTGCTGCACATATGGGCGCACAGGCCGCTGTGGGACGTGACCAGGCAGCGGAAGCCGCAGGCACAATCTCCCACGGGCGCGGCATAGATGCCGTCCTGATTTGCGCCGATACCCCGTCAAATGATCCTGTCCAGCTGGCTGGCGAGATCGCCCGCGATCGGGCACGCATCGTGGCGGTTGGCGCAGTGGACCTTGAAATTCCACGCACACAGTATTATGAAAAAGAACTGGATCTGGTTGTCTCACGCTCCTATGGGCCAGGGCGCTACGACCCGGATTATGAAGAAAAAGCACAGGACTACCCGATTGGGTATGTGCGCTGGACCGAAGCACGCAACATGGAAGCTTTTATGGATTTGCTTGACCGAAAACAACTGGATATTCGCCCATTAATCACCCACCGCATCCCGATTGAACAGGGAAAACGGGCTTACGACCTTCTCACAGGTAAGGATCCCTACCTTGGCGTCCTGTTAACCTACGAGGATCACCCCCTGCCGCAAGAAAACCGAATATTCAACTACCAGGCGCCTTCGGTCAGGGTCAGACCTGGTGAAATCCTCGCGTTGGGCGTGTTTGGCGCGGGCAATTACGCCCGCTCCACATTCCTGCCTGTAATCAAAAAGACGGGTGAGGTAGCCCCGGTGGGCATTGTGTCAGCATCTGGCGTCAGCGCCCAGCATGCCGCCCAGCGCTTTGGCTTTGGTTTTGCCGCCAGCGACCCCGATGCGCTCCTGCAGGACCCCGCCATCAATCTGGTCGCCATTCTCACACGGCATCACCTGCACACGCCCCAAATATTAGATGCTTTCAAAACCGGCAAGCACGTTTATTGCGAAAAACCCCTGGCCATTAACCAGCAACAATTGGACCAGGTGAAAACAGCTCTCCAAACAGAAAACCAGCCCCTGTTGATGGTCGGCTTCAACCGCCGATTTGCACCGCTGGCACGCTCCCTCAAAGCCTTCATCGAGACCCGCCAGGAACCGCTTTTTGCCCATTACCGGGTGAATGCCAATCTCCTCCCGTCGGATCACTGGCTGATGGACCCCGAAATCGGCGGCGGGCGCATTATTGGCGAAGCCTGCCATTTCATTGACTTTCTGACATTCCTGGTGGGACAAACGCCCATCGAGGTGACCACCCAGGGATTGCCCGATAATGGAAAATACCGTGAAGACAACGTCGTGATGAACTTCCGCTTCCCGGATGGATCCTTGGGCGTGGTCAGCTACCTGGCAAATGGTGATAAAGCCTTTGGCAAAGAATACCTCGAGGTCTTCAGCGGCGGTCGGGTCGCTGTCCTGCAGGATTGGCGCAAGCTGGAAATGATCAACAACGGCAAGCGAGAGGTGAAACGCCATTTCCTACAGCAGGATAAGGGGCATAAGGATGCCTGGAAAGCCTTCCTGGACGCCCTGCAGGGTGAGAAACAACCTCCCATTCCCTACGACCAGCTGATTGGCGTCACTCAAGCCAGTTTCGCAGCGGTCGAATCCTTACATGAGGGAAAACCCGTTCAAATCACCCCTGATCTTGATTCTGATAATCTGTGAGCAGTGAGCCATAGTCAACGATCCAGATGAACCTTTTTGAGAAATCCGTCAAAGCAGTGCGAGAGCTGGGGCTGCCCAAACTGGTCTATTTTGGGCTCTACCAGGCTGGGCTGCGCACCGGGCATTACCGCCGGATCACGCCCTCCACGCAGGAGCCCTTCCACGGAACACCTGCGCTGCAGCCGATGGAAAGCCTGCCGCAAATTTCTGAAAACCATCAGCGTCAGGCGCTTGCAGCGGCTGATGCCATCTGTCTGGGGAAATACGGCCTGTTTGGCGCGGATCTAACTGATCTTGATTTGACAGCAGGTGCATCACCCAGGCACTGGACAGAACTTGAACAGCAGCCCCCTGAATACGATCTAAAATACACCTGGGAACCCGGTCGCTTTGGCTGGGCGATTGCGCTTGCCAGGGCATCTGCCATCTCTGGCGATCCGGTTTATGCCAGTGATTTTTGGGACAAAACACAACAGTTTCTGGTTGCCCACCCGCCCAACCTGGGACGACAGTGGCAATCCGCACAGGAAGTTGCCATCCGCTTGATGGCATTAGTCTTTTGTGACCGGGTCTTTGCGCTTGCTCCGTCCTCATCCCCGCACAATCGGCAGCGCCTTTGGCAGGCGGTTGCCGAACACGCCCAGCGTATCCCGCCCACGCTGATGTATGCCCGTGCACAAAACAATAATCATCTGATCTCTGAGGCAGCCGGCTTATATACTGCCGGTCACTACCTGGCAGGGCATCCTCAAGCCTCGAAATGGCGTCAGGTTGGCTGGCGCTGGCTCAACTGGGCGTTTCAACATCAAATTGATGCATTCGGAACCTACGTCCAGCACAGCGTCAATTACCATCGGGTCATGCTCCAGCTGGCGCTGTTCACGGATCATTTGCGCCGCCTGGTGGGTGACCCAGACTGGCCAGAAGCCACACAGGTCAAATTGGCTGAGGCAACCCGCTGGCTGTGGGCATTGACCGACCCGGAAACAGGCAAAACGCCTAATTTGGGTGCAAATGACGGCGCCTACATCTTCCCGCTGACCAGCCTGGAGCAGAACGATTTTCGCCCTGTGGTGGATGCGGCTGCCAAAGCCTTTCTGAAACAGGATATTTACCAACAGCCAGAATGCTCTGAAATGGCTGGTTGGTTTGACCTCACCGCACCTGCAATACCAATCTCCCGTCAGCCGCAAGCTGCGGACATGCTGCGCATCGAAAGCGGGCATGGGCGCGCTTTTATCCACACAGCGCACTATACTGACCGGCCCTCTCACGCCGATCAACTCCATGTGGATCTGTGGTGGCGCGGCGTCAACGTTGCACAGGATCCGGGCACCTTTCAATATTCAGGCCCAGCACCCTGGGACAACTCTTTAGTAAGCGCCCGGCTGCATAACACTCTGACCCTGGATGGACAGGACCAGATGACCAGGGTTGGACGCTTCCTGTGGCTCGACTGGGCACAGGCACAGGTTCTGGCACATGAAATAGATGAGGTGGGGCAGCTGGCACGCGTCACGGCTGAGCACGACGGTTATAAAAAATTAGGCGCTTTGGTTCAGCGCACCCTGCACAAAACAGACGACGGCTGGCAGGTGATCGACCAGGTACTGCCTTATGAGGGACACTCTGATAACCTGCCCCACCAGGCTTGCATCACCTGGCTGCTTCCCGATTGGCAGTGGCACCTGTCCTCAGCCAACACTCTCCAGCTGAACGGACCAGAATTCGCTTTTTCCATCGAAATCCAAACTGTGGAAAAAATTTTCCTCTTCCGTTCAGGACACTGCGTCCTGGGTGTCAAACAAAGCGCCATTCCCAATTGGGGCTGGCACTCCCCAACCTATGGCAAGATCCATCCAGCCCTGATGTTTGCCGCCACGCTGCAGGGGAAATTACCGCTCACAATCCAATCCACATGGCGATTTGATCTCCCATAAATCCTTCTAAGAAGTTCGCCCTTCACTGCCTGCCCTGGCATCTCAGCCCTATCCAATCTCACACAGCTTGAAAAGAATCGAGTAAAATGTTAACAACATGCACATCCTGCTGATCCACCAGGCTTTTGCTGCGCTGGACGAACCCGGCGGCACACGGCATCATGAGCTGGCAAGACACCTCATAGCACAGGGGCACCAGGTGACAATTATTGCCAGCCCGGTCAGCTATCTCACCGGTGATGGACAGCAAAAACGGGTTCGCAAACAGACCGATGATCTGGGTGTGACCATCATCCGCAGTTACACGCTCCCCGCTCTGCATCGTTCCTTCGTTTGGCGGGTGATCAGCTTTCTAAGCTTCATGATCTCATCCTTCATCAACGGCTTATTTGTGCGTAAGGTTGACCTCGTATGGGGCACCACACCGCCGATCTTCCAGGCACCAACCGCCTGGCTGCTTGCCCGGTTGAAGGGTCGCCCATTCCTGTTGGAAGTGCGCGATCTCTGGCCTGCCTTTGCGATTGCAGTCGGCGTGCTCAAAAGTCCGCTGCTCATTCGCCTTTCAGAATGGCTTGAGAAGTTCCTTTACAGGCAGGCTGATCATGTGATGGTCAATTCTCCGGGTTACCTCGCGCATGTTCAGGCACGCGGTGCCCAAAAGGTCAGCCTGATCCCCAATGGGGCGGATCCGG
Organism: Anaerolineaceae bacterium UBA6086; assembly: GCA_002436005.1. GTDB lineage: Bacteria > Chloroflexota > Anaerolineae > Anaerolineales > Anaerolineaceae > Brevifilum. Next base: position 42,319 of record DIXG01000002.1, read on the forward strand.
CAATGTTTGACCCGCAGGCGGATGGCCGAGTGTTTCGAGATCTGCTCGGCTTGCAAGACGAGTTCATTGCTTTATATGCCGGCGCACATGGCATGTCCAACGATCTGGATATTCTGCTGGATGCTGCAGCCCTTTTACAAGACGAGATAAATGTTCGGCTGGTCTTGCTGGGATCTGGCAAAGAAAAATCCCGTCTGCAGCAAAAGGCAGCCAATCTCGGGTTGGGTAGGGTTCTATTTGTTGACCCTGTGCCGAAAATGGAGATGGGTGAAGCCCTGGCGGCTGCCGATGCCTGCCTGGCAATTTTGAAACCGATTGAGATGTATAAAACGACCTACCCGAACAAGGTCTTTGATTACATGGCTGCCGGACGTCCTGTGATCCTGGCAATTGATGGCGTGATCCGACAGGTGGTTGAAGAAGCGAACGCTGGCATACCGGTTCCCCCAGGCGACCCTGCCAGGGTAGCAGAAGCTATCCGGTTTTTGGCTCATCATCCGCAGATATGCCGGGAGATGGGAAGCAATGGCAGAAAAATGATCGAAGCGCGTTTTTCACGGACGGAATTAGCGGCACAATTTACCGCTCTCCTGGAATCAATGTGGAGGAGTAATGGCTGAAAAAATATTAGTTGTAGATGATGAAATCTCACTGCAAGAAACCCTGGCGTATAACCTCAAAAAGCAGGGTTATGACGTGGTCACAACCGGTGACGGCGAAGACGCCCTGGTGAAGGCGCGCGAGATCCATCCCGACCTGATCATCCTTGATGTGATGCTGCCAGGATTGGATGGCTTTGAAATTTGCCGCATCCTGCGAAAGGAAATGACCACACCCGTCCTGATGCTCACAGCCCGTGATGATGAAATTGATCGCGTGGTGGGGCTGGAAGTCGGCGCAGATGATTACCTCTCAAAACCTTTTAGCATGCGAGAGCTGATCGCCCGGGTCAAAGCCATGCTCCGCAGGGTGCGCCTGATTAGAGAAGAGGTCGGGCAGGAAGACGCGGCAGAGGGAAAAGTCAAACCAGAAATCCTGACCTTTGGCAACTTACGCATCGACATGACCCGGCGCGAAATCCTCGTGGACGACCAGGTGATTCCCTTCAAACCCAAAGAGTATGAACTTCTGACCTTTTTTTCCAAACATCAAGGACAGGTGCTCTCCCGTGAATTTATTTTGGAACGGGTATGGGGGTGGGACTTCATTGGGGACAGCCGTACCGTGGATGTGCACGTTCGCTGGCTGCGCGAGAAAATTGAGAAAGACCCCGCCAATCCTACCCGGATTATCACCGTTCGTGGAGCAGGCTATCGCTTTGAAGGGTAAGTAATGCAGCAGCGATCTCGATGGCAAATGGCGATACCCTATCTCGTCTTGCTGAGTGTGATACTCGTCGTCTTCACCATCTTAATCGTAAACCACATCCGCAATCGCGAGATAGAACGCTGGCAGACTGAGCTCCTTGCTACCGCCCAGCATCTCAGCGCCCAGGCACAGTCCCTTTTCCAATACCCGGCTCCAGCCGCTGAGCTGACCGCTCTTGCCCAATCCACGCAATCCACATTTGGCATCTCCGTCACTTTTCTGGATGCCCAGGGCGCAATCATGGGGACCTCACTCAACCCTGCTCAACAGACACAAAATTTCCTTGATCTGCCTTCCGTGGCTGAAGCCCTCTCATCTGGCTCTGGGATTCACATTACCGAAGATGAGATCACAGCAACTGTGCTTATCCAGGGTGATGGCGCTGAGATTCTCGGACTGGTTCATCTTCAAGCCCAGCCTGGTTATTACCACATGGACCTGGATTGGCTCTCCTGGCTCGTACCCACCGTGCTTGTGATCAGTGCGCTGGCGGTGGTCTTTATGAACCTGATCATCCAGGACGAATCACGCAGACCAATTGAGATGTTGACGATTGCCGTTCAACAAATGAGCCTGGGAAATTTCAAGACGCTCAAATTTCCGGATACGCAAGGCGAACTCAATGAGCTGACTACAGCTTTGCGAACCATGGCGGAACACCTGGGCAGCTATATCACCACACTTACCAGTGAGCAATCCAAACTCAACGCTGTTTTGAACCAGATGACGGATGGTGTTCTGATCACAGATTCTGAGGGGCGGGTGCAGCTTGTCAATCCTACAGCTGCCCGCCTTTTCCAGATGGATGAAAAAAGCGCCCTGGGACGGTCTATTGTAGAAGTACTGCGCTATCATCAGCTGGTCGAGCTTTGGGAAAACGCCAAAAGCGGAGAGCGGCAGAGCACCATGCTGGAGATCGGTCCGCAACACATCTTTTTACAGGTGGTAGGCATCCCCCTGAAGTCCGCTTTACCCGGCAGCACGCTGATGATCCTGCAGGATCTCACCCAGCTGCGCCGGCTGGAAACCGTCCGCCGGGACTTCATCAGCAACGTATCCCACGAACTGCGCACCCCCCTTGCCAGCCTGAAAGCCCTGGCAGAAACGTTGCATGAGGGCGCCCTTGATGATCCACCTGCTGCGCACCGCTTCATCCTGCGCATGGAAACCGAAATAGATAACCTGACCCAGCTGGTCAACGAGCTGCTTGAGCTATCCCGCATCGAATCAGGCAAAGTCTCTCTATCATTTCAACGCATCCAGGCTTGCAACCTTTTACGTCCCGCCTATGAGCGCATGTCCTTGCAGGCAGAACGGGCAGGGCTGGAATTGATCCTGGACTGCCAGCCGGATTTGCCAGTCGTCTTTGCAGACCCGGATCGGATCACCCAGGTGATGATCAACCTGATCCATAACGCTATTAAATTCACGCCGCCAGGTGGTAAGATCACCATCTCAGCCTATCTGGATCGCCATAATATCGTATTCTTTGTGCGCGATACCGGTGTGGGTATCGCCAGGAAAGACCTGGGACGGATCTTTGAACGCTTCTATAAAGCAGACCGTGCCCGTGCTGGCGGCGGGACCGGCCTTGGATTGTCGATTGCCCGCCACATGATCGAATCGCATGGCGGATACATCTGGGCTGAAAGCGAAGAAGATAAGGGCAGCACACTCTACTTCTCACTGCCCATCGCATAATGTTAACAGGTCATTTACTTAAATTTATCTCTTTTTAACCTGATTGTATTTTAGAGTTTAT
>DIXG01000025.1 GCA_002436005.1 Anaerolineaceae bacterium UBA6086
CCCAGCGGCAGTAACCAGCAAACCTGGCATTTCATCATCGTGACTGACAAAGAAATCATCCAGCGCCTGAGCAAAGCCGCCGATTGGATGGTAAAAGCCGGCGCGGTCATCGTTGTGGCGATGGACCCATCCACCAAGTACTGGGTCGAGGACGGATCTGCAGCCATCGAGAATATCCTCCTGGCTGCTACTGCGATGGGGTACGGCAGCTGCTGGGTGCAGGGTAATGCCAAACCCCACGAAGCCGAATTCAAATTGCTCCTCAACATTCCAGAGTATCTGAACCTACTGACCCTGATCCCAATTGGCGTGCCGGCTGTATGGCCAGAGCCCAAAGACAAAAAAACTTTACAAGCCATCCTGCACTGGGAAACCTTCAAGTGATTTGAGTTTGTTTCTATTTGGAATTAATCGACTTCACGACTCTCTTTACTGTCACAGCATAGCGGGAAAAAAGGTGCACGAACGCAGGAGATAAGCGCGTGACCTGCCTGGCGCCTGCTAACGCAGAGCGAAAACTTTCGGCATCCTCAAAATCAGACATCAGAAGAGATGCGCGCCCCACCTCCCACAGGGAATGCGCATCGGAGCCCACAGTCTCCAACAGTCCATTTTCCCGGGCAAATGCTGCTGCAATAAGATTGGGTCCGGGACTCAGGCAGCGTGCATTGAAGGTCTCAATCGCATCCACATAGGGCACGATCGCCAGCAAGTCTTCTTCCTCCCAATGCTGACTGCGCACGCGGTCAAAGGGATGTGCAACGCTGATCACAGCCCCCTGAGCACGCAGCCTCTTAATCGTTTCCATCGGGGACAAGCCCGGCGGCACCCACTCCAACATAAAATACCCGATCAATTCCCCTTGTGTAGTCGCAATCTCTTCGCCCACAATCACAGTCTCAGGCGCCATGGATTTCAATGCCAGCGCACCTTCAATCGCATTGTGGTCCGTAACTGCAAACTTATCAATCCCAATTTTCTGACAGTGTGCTAAGAGTTTTCCTGGCTTCACCAGGCTGTCTTTGGATGCCTGTGTGTGCAAGTGCAGTTCAACCCGCATGCCCCCATCCTCATGTGGTGCTGTCATCGTTCATACAGCCTGGGCAGCCGGTCTGCCAGACCGCACACCACTTCATAGTTCAGTGTCCCCCACCGCTCAGCAATTTCATTGACTGTGATCTTCTCATCACCCTGCGCTCCCAAGAGCACTACCTCATCCCCGGGGATTGCATCCGGCACGTCATCCAGCTGTAGCATGCACTGGTCCATGCACACCCGTCCAATCACATTGACGCGTTTCCCGCGTACCAGCACCTGCTGTCCCATTTCCCGCCGATAGCCATCGCCATAGCCAACCGGAATCACGCCAATCCGTTCCTCTTCCGAGGTGACATAAACCGAGCCGTAGCTGACGCCATGCCCTGGCGGAAGCGTGCGCACGGAGGTCAAACGCGCCTTCCAGGTCAGCGCTGGTGTGAATGCAGACGGCAAAGGCGTAGTGGGAGATGGATCCAATCCCAGGATGGTGATGCCGGGTCGGACCATATCATAATAGGCTTCAGGATAATTCATCACTGCGGCAGAATTGGCAGCATGCACAAAGCCGGGGCAAATCCCCGCCTTTCGACACTGCGCCAATACCTTGTTAAAGATGGAAAGCTGAGACTCCACACCGCCAGAGTGCAGTTCATCCGCCCGAGCAAGGTGTGTGAAAATGCCATCAATTTCGATATTCGGATGGTGAAAGTGTTGCTCCAAAAAACCAGGCACCTTTTCCGGGAACATCCCCAGGCGCCCCATACCGGTTTCCACCTTCAAGTGCGCTTTCAGCCTTCCGCCAACAATGTTGGCATAAGCTGCGTAGTCCTTTGCCATCGCTTCATCGTAGATGGCAACATGAATGTCATTGCGAATGGCTTCCGAGATCATAATCGGGGGTGTGTATCCCAGCACCATCACTGCCGATTGAATGCCAGCCGAACGCAGGTTCAGCGCTTCTTCGATCCGCGCCACACCACACCAGGTGGCACCCGCCTCAGTCGCCGCCCTGGCAACTTCCAGCACGCCATGCCCGTACCCATTGGCTTTGATCACCGCCATCACCTCGGTCTGGGTCATCTTCTTGATTTCTTTGATATTGTTCCTGATGGCTCGCAGGTCAATCTCGAGCCAAGTGGAGTAGGCTTGCGTTTCCATGGACTGAAGTATAGTACCGCTTGCCAATCCTATCAAGTCAGGATTGGATTTTCCTCATCGAAAATTCCACACAGGGTTGATCACAACACCCTGTTTTGCCTTAACAGAAATCGGCGCTAAGGTATAATCTAAACCTGAATATGCCAAACAACAAAGGTCAGGATTTTGTTTATGTCGAATACCCCCTTTAAATTTGAACTCCTCGCCCAGGACGGCGATGCCCGTGCAGGCGTTTTTCACACGCCTCATGGTGACATCCCCACACCCATTTTTGCCCCGGTAGGCACCCAGGCAACCGTCAAATCACTGACGCAGCAGCAGCTGCAAGAGCTGGACGCCAAACTGATCCTCGCCAATACCTATCATTTGTATTTGCGTCCCGGCGATGACCTTGTGGCAGAAATGGGCGGATTGCACCAGTTTATGGATTGGAATCGCCCCATCCTGACGGACTCAGGCGGCTTCCAGGTCTTTTCATTATCAGACACGCGCAAAGTGGACGAAGATGGCGTCACCTTCAAAAGCCACATCGATGGATCAACCCACCGCTTTACCCCGGAACACTCCGTCCAGGTGCAGGAAAATTTGGGCGCTGATATCATCATGTGCTTCGATGAATGTGCAGACCCCTATGACCCGGTTTACAACCAGCAATCCATGGCGCGCACCCACCGCTGGGCAGAGCGATGCCAAAAAGCCCACCAGCGGCAGGACCAGGCTTTATTTGGAATAGTCCAGGGCGGCGTATTTCCCAGGCTGCGGGCGGCATCAGCAGAATTCATCGCTTCGCTGGACTTTCCTGGCAATGCCATCGGCGGTTTATCCGTGGGTGAAACCAAAACCGAAATGCACGCCATGATCGAAATCGTCAACGCCATTTTGCCTCAGGACAAACCTCGCTATCTGATGGGCGTCGGCACACCCCAGGATCTGGTAAATGGCGTTCAGCGCGGCATTGACATCTTCGATTGCGTCCTCCCGACCCGCCTGGCGAGGCACAGCACCGCCATGACAGATTCCGGGCGGATAAACCTGATGAATGCGCAATACGCACGCGACGAACGACCGATCAGCGACACCTGCACCTGCTATACCTGCCAGCATCATTCCCGGGCTTATCTGCGCCACCTGATCCAGGCACGCGAAATGCTTTCCGGCACCCTGATTTCCATCCATAACATCCATACACTCTTAGAATTAGCCAGGAAATTGCGCCAGGCGGTCTTTGATCAGAATTACAATGCCTATGCTGCACAATACCTCAGCAACTTTGAAGATTAAAACAGGAGAAAATCATGACGATCATTCAGGCAATCATCTTGGGCATCCTGCAGGGATTAACCGAATTCCTGCCCATCTCCAGCTCCGGACATCTCGTGATCCTGCCCCATTTTCTCAACTGGGAACTGCCCCTCAAGGAAGCGTTCATTTTTGATGTTCTCGTGCAAATCGGCACACTGATCGCGGTGATCGCTTATTTCTGGAAAGACCTTATCCGAATTGTTGACGAATTTTTCAAGCAGCTGTTTAAAGGAACCCCCTTTGCGACCCACGAAGCCCGATTAGGCTGGCTTCTGATCATCGCCACCATCCCGGCTGGGTTGGCAGGGATTCTATTGAAGGACCTGGTGGAAAATGCCTTCAGCTCGCCCCTTTTTGCAGGAATTGGGCTGCTCGTCACAGCCATTTTACTGATTCTCGGCGAGAAAATCAGCCAAAATCTGGGCGACTTGCAGGATATCACCCTGCCAACTGCGTTGGTCATGGGCATCATGCAAGCGCTGGCGCTTTTTCCTGGCGTCTCACGCTCCGGCGCAACCATGTCTGGCGGCATGGCACGCAACCTGAAGCGAGTCGCTGCGGGGCGATTTTCATTCCTGATGTCCATCCCAATCATGCTGGCCGCTGGCGGTCTTTCGACCTACGAATTGATCACAGAAGTGCCTGATCTTGCCAGTTTCCTTCCAACCATGGCAATTGGCTTCATTACATCAATGGTGGTGGGGTACATTGCGATTCGCTGGCTGCTGAAATTTATTACCCATCACTCGCTGATCTACTTTGCCATCTACTGCATCCTGCTGGGTGGCATCACCATCCTGGTTCAGTTGCTGTAATAGACAGGACCAGAATGAGATCCAAACCCCTGCTCCTCCTTGCCGTGCTGCTGCTCTTACTCCTTTCAGCCTGCCAGGAAATGCAACCCACATCAGTTGAAAGCCCCGACATCGATACAGTCCGCTTGCAGATCACACCCGGGCTGACCCACTGGCTGCCCAAAGTAGCCGAATGCGCCAATCCACTCCCCAATTTTGGCATTATCACTGAAATCCTCCCCCTCAAGTCGCTCGACTTAGGGCAGGCTGACCTGATCCTCCGCCCAGGCACACCCGCAGCAGAGGATCCCTTTGTGGCGGTGATGGGAACTGAAACCCTGGTACTGATTGCCGGGAGGGATGTGCCGCTAAGTTCGCTCAGTCTGAAAAGCGTTCGGGCAATTTACAGCGCACAAGCAATTTATTGGGACGAACTTCCCGAAGCGGCGTCTCAGGGCATCCAGGACAACCAGTTCATCCAAACCCTCAGCTTTCCGGACGGGCATGAAGTGACCGACCTGTTCGTTGAAAAATACCTGGCGTCCGAACCCCCTGCCAGCCAGCCGCTGATCTATTCAACCAGCGAACACCTGGCAGCCTTGCTGGAAGAGCACCCGCAAGCGATAGGGTATGGCTTTGAAAGCCAGATCCCTGAAAATGCACAAAGACTGCGTGTCTCCGATTTGGAAGAGGACTCAACCCGGGTGTTCGTCCTGGCAGTCACTGCCGGTCAGCCAGTGGGCGGCTTACAGAACCTGCTGCTCTGCTTGCAGGAAACCCCATGATTTTGGGGAAATCCGCTCAGATGCTTATCAGTGATTCAAACAAAGCTATTATTTCTCTAAACAAAATCCAGATCTACTTCTGATGCGTTTCCTCAAACAATTCCTCGCGCTGCCTGGAGAGCACCAGCGCTATCACCAGCAGCAGCACACCCGCACCGTCAAACAGGGCAAATCGCGTGATGCTGGATCGCAAGAGAACATAATCCGCCGGGATCGAGGAGAGCAGAATCAGTTCGGCAGTCGTTCCAATTCCCTGCATGATCAGCGCTTCCCACAGCGAGATACGCCACTTGACGGGATGCACCAGTGCAAACACATAGGGCACACACCACATCAAGAACAGGATGCCATAGCCAATAATTGCGCTCCGACCAGGAATCCCTTCCAGCTGGAAAGGCTCAAGAAAATCAGCAGGGCTGAACATGAAATAAACTGCCGCCTGCAGGTTCCAAAATAACACCCCTGCAATCAGAAAACGTGCTGCCCACTCCTGCCAACGACGCCGCAAATAAAGCAAAAATCCATTCATATCAAAATTATAAACAATTCTTCATAAGAGGGAAAAAGAGCTGGAATCCAGGTTTTCAATTACTGATGTGAGCAGAAAAAGAGCCTCTCAGCCCATGCTGCCTGCCCCTGCATGGAACTGCGTTTGCTTGACTTCAATCCTGAAAAGGACTATATTTATTCAGCATCTTGGCATCATCAAGATGCGCAGAACCTTAATAAATACTAGAAAGATGGAGTACAAGCATGGCAGAACGTTATATTGGAACCGTAAAATGGTTCAGTGCCCCCAAGGGGTATGGTTTCATCGGTCGTGAGGATGGCGAAGAAGATGTCTTTGTGCACTTCTCTGCAATCCAAATGGAAGGCTACAAACGCCTTAAAGAAGGTCAGGCAGTGGAGTTCTCCATAGAAGATGGTCCTAAGGGTTTACAGGCTGCAAACGTGATTCTCCACACAGCCGAAGAATCAGGAGAGGAAGTTCTCGAGGAAACACAAGAAGAGACAGGCGAAAGTTCCTTAGACATCTAATTCAATATTTAAGATAAGCTTCATAAATTTGATCGGGTCGCTCAGGCGACCCGATTTTTCATTTAGGGATGAGAAACAGGTAATTGAAAAATTTTGCAATTTCAAGGATCACAAACTGCCAGCCCTCTTTACTGAGAAACCAGTCGGTAGACCGAAACCAGTGTCCTCCCACAGGGCGAACCAGAACCGCCAGACCACTGCCGCTCAATTCCCGCCTGAAAATGAACCGGGTGCGAAAGCTGTGATATGGATCGGTCACCACCATCAGTCGTTTCCAACCATTTGCACTGGCGAGATCCATCACAGCCAGTGCTTCTTCATAGGTACTGTCTACCGGTAAGTCCGTGATATACACTGCTTCTCTCGGAAATCCCCCGTCAATTGCCTCAGCACGCAGGCGAGCATTCGAGGCGCGATCCGTATCTGTGATCACCAGGTTGGGAGCAATACCCCTCTCATGCATCTCAATCGCCAGTGCCAGGCGTTCACCCGCCCCCCCACTGAGCACCACGACTGCATCCACCGGTTCGATTGGATCAGCCACGATCAAAAATGCGCCAATCCCCACCAGGGAGATGTATAACAAAATCAGTAATCCCAAAATACTGGAAAATCCAATGATCAGGACT